>CAUOMQ010000001.1:0-76110 GCA_963456805.1 uncultured Neisseria sp.
GTGTCAGATTATATAGAGCAAAAGGACTTATATAAATATTCAGTTTATATAAGTGGATTTAATGATATTTTATTTGATTACCAAGGTTCCTATCTGACCGATGAAAAAGGTAGAGTAATAGATTATTTTGGTGGATATAATGCAACGACGGGAGCTTTAGGGCATGGTGTCCAAAACTCAGGAGATGGTTATAAAAAGCTCCCAACTATGATGCATGTACTTTTTTTTGATCCTATTGGTGATCAATTTTGGAAAGGTGAATTTAATTTACCTTATGATAAAATTAAAGTGCTGTTTTCCGAAGGATATATGGATGTATTCCGTAAGGATGAGAAAGGTTATTCTTTATTTAACCAATTAATTATCGTAGCAGTACCAAGTGGTCAAGTATTTGTATATTTAGGTAATGGACAAGTGCGTTTTGTGGGAGGCTTTCAAGCTCAAAAAATTAATATGGATTGGGATGAGTTTTATTTAGGATTAGGTTATCCGAAGCTTGGTAAACTTGACAGGGAAGCTTATGTCACAGATGCGCGTAAATATTATGCTACCACCAGCCCATTTCAATATGGAGAGCTTAAGAGGGATCCTTCCGCATATGAGGCTTTTTACTGGCAGCGATATTTTAAACAATATGATTGGAGACTGGTTACAGCATTGCCTTTTACTCTTGAACGTTGTCAAGTTAATTTAGTTAATGGAGAGGTGGTTACAAAGGGTAAGGAAGAGATTAGAGTTTTTAGAAATGCACCTGTCCCACAAATGGTTTCCTTTGTTATTAAGGATGCAATAGGAAAGGAGACCAAAATCCTTATGAAATTTAATCAACAAAGTGTGATGGAAAAATTTGAAGAAGCAGCAAAATTAGGGGAGAAAATAGAGTTCCATGCTGATTATGATGAAAAGTTAGAAACCCTAGATACATACTTGACCATTCAAGGGAATAGGGTTGAATTAGAGGCAGAGTATGTTGAAAATCAATCTGATCAAATTTGATGAATATAATGGTTATTTTTTACTCCTTTAATAAAATATCAAGACTTAAGTTAAGTAAGATTAAGTAGAGAGAATTTCATCTAGATGAAGAAAATAATGCATTTATATGTTAATTTCTTTTTTGTTATATTTTTTGTAAGGGTATTCTATAAGTTTGAATCGCCATCAACTTTAGGATGCTTATACTCATATAAAGTGGAGTCATAATCTTAAGTTTATGTACAGAAAGATTTGGTTTTTTAATTTTAAACTCACCACTTATGGTTATCTTTATAAAAAATTCTGGTGCTTTTTATAGTGTTAAAAAAGTATTTTTGTAAATTAATAATGTTTAAAAAAGGAATTTTATGAAAAAATTATTGATTGTTTTATTTGTTACAGGCGCATTGAGTGCTTGCTCGGCAATTAAGGATAATTCGACGGAAAGTTTTGCATCGCATCATCAAACTAGCGTATACAAAACAGGCAAAACTGCGCTTCCTATTCCTGCCAGTGCGCAAGATTGGGAAAAATATTCCGTCGCTAAAACATCCAAACTAATTGATGTTCCGTTACAAGAGAAGAAAGTCTATTACTTTACGCCCAAATTCAAACTGGCAAAACGTCCTGCTAAAGGAGGTTTTTATCGTGAGATTTTGGGTAAGACCGCTGATGGAAACTTAGTGATTCAGGATTTTTATCAGGATAGTGGAACTAAACAAATCGACCCGGCTGTGGTCTCGGTTAAAAATGAGAAAAACTCTGATTCTTCAGCAGTTGAGGACGGTATCTTAACTTTCTACTCAGAGGATGGGAAGGTATCCAGTTTCAAACAAACAGATGTTGCGCGCAATGAAGTTGTCTATGGCAATTATGTGGATGGCAAACTGGTCATGGCGAATGAAACCGATCTTAAAGAGGAAAATATACTCACTACGCTTTTTTATCCTAATGGTAAGAAAATGATTCAAGTTCATGGATCCGTTTTTGGTGGAGAGGAAGAATATTTTGATGATGACGGGAAATTGTTATTTAGCCAATTAACCAACGAGTTTCCCAAAGAAATAATGGAGTCGGAAGAGAAATATAATAAACTGATCGAGAAACTAAGTGCGTTAGATCTTAAAAAAGTTGAAATTCTTGAGAAATTAGGTGTTTTACCTTAATAAGGTGTTGAAAGGTCGTCTGAAATTTATAAATTTCAGACGACCTCTTCAGTTAAAAATAGTAAACCGCCTCGAAACGCGGTAAAATACGCTCCGTTTCCAACACGACGCCTGAATCAGCAGGCTTTTATTATGGACCTTCCCAGTTCGTTTTTACTGAACTTCCCTTCCGGTTTATCCCGAAATACACGATAACCATCCCGCCGAAATGCCCTCCCGCATCCGGCGGGCGGAGCATTTATGAGCATCGAACAAACCCCTCCGAACCTTGAAAACGACGGTATCGAAAGCGACGTAGAGCGCGTTTCCGCCGATTTCGACCGTATCCACGCGCTGTGCGAAATCCTCTCGCCCGCCTTTCCGCAAATTGAGGAAGGCGTGCCGATTGAGGATGAGGCGTTGCGCGACAAATTTACCGAGCTGACTGTCCTTTTGAACGAGCTGCACCCCGCCGATGTGGCGGCGGTGTTGGAATCGTTGCCGCCGCGCGAGCGTAATATCGTCTGGCTGTTGGTCGCACCTGAAGACGACGGCGAAGTGTTGCTGGAAGTCTCCGACGCGGTGCGCGAAACGCTGATCGAGTCGATGGACAAAGACGAGCTGTTGGCGGCGGTCGATGACTTGGACGCGGACGAACTGGCGGAGCTGGCGGGCGATTTGCCGCACCAAGTGGTCTATGAAGCCTTGCAGACGCGCGACGAGGAAGAGCGCGCCCAAGTCAAGGCGGCGATGTCGTATGAAGACAACCAAGTCGGTGCGATTATGGACTTCGAGTTGGTCAGCATTCGCGCCGACGTTGCCTGCGAAGTAGTGCTGCGTTACCTGCGCCGTTTCGAGAGCCTACCCGACCATACCGACAAGATTTTTGTGGTCGATGAAAACGACATCCTGCAAGGCGTGCTGCCCATCCGCAAACTTTTGGTCGCCGATCCCGAAGACTTGGTGGCGGACGTGATGGCGACCGAAGTCGTGCGCTTCCGTCCCGAAGACGATGTGGAAGAGGCGGCGCAGGCGTTCGAACGTTATGACTTGGTCACCGCGCCCGTGGTCGATGAAAACAAAAAGCTCATCGGCAGGATTACCATCGACGAGATGGTGGACGTTATCCGCGAAGAATCGGAAGCGGATATGTTGAACATGGCGGGTTTGCAGGAAGAGGAAGATTTGTTTGCGCCCGTCTGGGATTCGGTAAAAAACCGCTGGATGTGGCTTGCCGTCAACCTCTGTACCGCCTTTCTCGCCAGCCGCGTTATCGGCGCGTTTGAAGGCAGTATCGAAAAAATCGTCGCACTCGCCGCGCTGATGCCCATCGTCGCTGGTATTGGAGGCAACTCCGGCAACCAAACCATCACCATGATTGTCCGCGCGATGGCGATGGGGCAGTTGACAGGAATGCAGGCGGGGCGTTTGTTGAAAAAAGAAGTCGGCGTCGCTCTGGTCAACGGCATCATCTGGGGAACGGTCATGGGCGTGGTATCATGGCTGCTGTACGGCAGCATCGGCATCGGCTTGGTAATGGTCGCCGCGATGACGCTGAACCTCTTGCTCGCCGCCTCGGTCGGCGTACTCATCCCCGTCATCATGGAAAAATCCGGCCGCGACCCCGCCTTGGGCAGCTCGGTGCTGATTACGGCGGTAACGGATTCAGGCGGTTTTCTGATTTTCTTGGGGCTGGCAACGATGTTTTTGTTGTAAGGTTGTCTGAAAAGAGGATGGGAAAGATAAAAGGTCGTCTGAAACCATGTGATTACGGGTTTCAGACGACCTTTTTGTGTTTTATGGTGGATGAACGTGAGCCCGAGATAAGCAAACAATTTCCCTTTAAATACAAAAAATTTTCTTGATAAGTAAATTCAACGGGCGACGGGTAGGGTGTGGCAATGCCTGCCGCGGATTGTAGCGTGGGCTTTGCCCACGGGATTGATGGCTTGGTTTCCGAGTCGGGAGATATATGGCGTTTTTTTCGTGGGCGGAGCCCACTACGACTGGGGCGAGGTCGTCTGAAATCATAGGGTTACGATTTTCAGACGACCTTTATATTTAAAACTACATATGACTACATTTTTAAATATTATAGTTTTAATTGTAAATCATGATGTTATTTTAGTTCTGGTCGTCTGAAAAGGGAGTAGGTGGAAAATAGGGCGGTTTGGGCGGTGTGGATACCTATTTTCGCACTTGAACAAAAATTCCTGATAAATGAATTAATTATATTTGTTTTTGAGATGGATTGTTTAAAAACGTTCTGATTGGTTGATGGCGATGTAGGCTTTTTCAGATAAGGATTCGAGGTGTTTTGAGGCGAGGATTTTGGGTTTATTTATGAAGTATTGTTCATTAATGATTGAATTTTTTAAAAATATTTTAGAAAAAGTATTTGACAGCCTGAAAATTATTTTTTAAATTTGTCCATACTTATAAAAACTACATAGCACTACAAAGGAACCCTATCATGAATCTGTACCAAACTTCCCCGTCTTGTTATAGATCGTCTTCTATCTCTGCCGCATCCGTCGTCGTCTGCTTTTGGGCAGTCGCGGCGGTCTGACGGCTCTTCGCCCGAATCAGGGTTTCCGCATTTCTGCGGACGGTTTGGGTTTTGAAAATTCTGTCTTTCCAGCTTTATTTCCTTTCCGAATTTAAAAATTATTAAAAATTTCATATACCTCCACCTTAGCCGAATTGTTTGTATTGAAGTTGTTAACTGATTGTTTTTATTGATTTTGATTTTTCAGACGACCTGATGGGTTTGGGTTTTGAAAGGTCGTCTGAAAATGGTTTTGAAACCATTGTTTCTTTTTGAACGGTTCGTTTCAGGTTTTGCGGAAACCGGGCCGCTGAGTCGATACTGAAAAAAATCTAATCTACAAAGGAGAAATACCATGAGCCAACTTTCTGCCGGCACCCGTTTCCGCCAAGCTGTGAAGGAGTCGAATCCTCTTGCCGTGGTCGGCTGTGTGAACGCTTATTTTGCGCGGCTGGCGACGCAGAGCGGGTTTAAGGCGGTGTATCTGTCGGGCGGCGGCGTGGCGGCCTGTTCGTGCGGGATTCCGGATTTGGGCATCACCACGATGGAAGATGTGCTGATTGATGCGCGGCGGATTACGGACAACGTGGATACGCCTTTGCTGGTGGACATTGATGTCGGCTGGGGCGGGGCGTTCAATATCGCGCGCACGATTCGCAATTTCGAGCGTGCGGGCGTGGCGGCGGTGCATATCGAAGACCAAGTGGCGCAGAAACGTTGCGGGCATCGTCCGAACAAGGCCATTGTTTCTAAAGATGAAATGGTTGACCGCATTAAAGCCGCCGTGGATGCGCGCGTGGATGAGAATTTTGTGATTATGGCGCGGACGGACGCGCTGGCGGTGGAAGGTTTGGATGCCGCCATCGAGCGGGCGCAGGCTTGCGTGGAAGCGGGCGCGGACATGATTTTCCCCGAAGCGATGACGGATTTGGCGATGTATCGGCAATTTGCGGATGCGGTGAAAGTGCCCGTGTTGGCGAACATTACCGAATTCGGCGCGACGCCGCTTTATACGCAGCGCGAGCTGGCGGATAACGGTGTGTCGCTGGTGCTGTATCCGCTGTCGTCGTTCCGCGCCGCGAGCAAGGCCGCGCTGAATGTTTATGAGGCGATTATGCGCGACGGCACGCAGGCGGCGGTGGTCGATACCATGCAGACACGCGCCGAGCTTTACGAGCATTTGAATTATCACGACTTCGAGCAGAAGCTGGATAAATTGTTTCAGAAGTAAAAAACCGTTTTCAGACGGCCCCCAACCTTCAATAGGTCGTCTGAAAACCCAAAACCCATAAAAACACAAAGGAGAAATACCATGACTGCAACCCCCGAAACCCCGACCTTCAAACCGAAAAAATCCGTTGCCCTCTCCGGCGTAGCGGCGGGCAATACCGCGCTGTGTACCGTCGGCCGCACCGGCAACGATTTGAGCTACCGCGGTTACGACATCCTCGATTTGGCGCAGAAATGCGAGTTTGAAGAAGTCGCCTACCTGCTGATTCACGGCCACCTGCCCAACAAATTCGAACTCGCCGCCTACAAAGCCAAGCTCAAATCCATGCGCGGCCTGCCTATCCGCGTGATTAAGGTGTTGGAAAGCCTGCCCGCGCACACGCATCCGATGGACGTCATGCGTACCGGCGTGTCCATGCTCGGCTGCGTTCATCCCGAACGCGAAAGTCACCCCGAAAGCGAAGCGCGCGACATCGCGGACAAACTCATCGCCAGCCTCGGCAGCATCCTGCTTTACTGGTATCAATATTCGCACAACGGCAAACGCATCGACGTTGAAAGCAAAGAAGACACCATCGGCGGCCACTTCCTGCACCTGTTGCACGGCAAACGCCCGACCGAATTGCAGGTGAAAGCCATGCACGTTTCGCTGATTCTGTATGCCGAACACGAGTTCAACGCTTCCACCTTCACCGCCCGCGTGATTGCCGGTACGGGTTCGGACATGTATTCCTGCATCACCGGCGCCATCGGTGCGCTCAAAGGTCCGAAACACGGAGGCGCGAACGAAGTCGCCTACGACATCCAAAAACGCTACCGCAACGCCGACGAAGCCGAAGCCGACATCCGCGAACGCATCGCCCGCAAAGAAATCGTTATCGGGTTCGGTCATCCGGTTTACACCATTTCCGACCCGCGCAACGTCGTGATTAAAGAAGTGGCGCGCGGTTTGAGCCGGGAAGCGGGCGACATGCGCCTCTTCGACATCGCCGAACGCTTGGAAAGCGTAATGTGGGAAGAGAAAAAAATGTTCCCGAACTTGGACTGGTTCTCCGCCGTGTCCTACCAAAAACTCGGCGTACCGACCGCCATGTTCACGCCGCTCTTCGTGATTTCGCGCTCCACCGGCTGGGCGGCACACGTCCTCGAACAGCGCAAAGACGGCAAAATCATCCGTCCGAGCGCGAACTACACCGGCCCTGAAGACTTGGCGTTTGTGGAAATTGAAGAACGCTGAGACGGACCACAACCGTAGGAGACGCCAATCGGATTTCAGACGACGTGTAGCGCGGGCTTTGCCCGCGGAAAACTGAGTCCCGCCTACGGTTCCGCTTTTCAGACGGCCTGTTGAAATATGCGAGAGAGAAGGTCGTCTGAAAAAACAGCCGCAACGTCTGCCGTCATTCCCGCCCCCGCCTAAGCGAGGACAGGCCGCGGTGGGAATGGCGGAGGCAGCGCGGCAACTTTCTGAAATAAAGGCGTTTGATTATCAAGAGGTAAATAAAGATTTTGGAGGGATTTTCTTTTCGAAAAACAATAATGTAACTATGTGGAAAGTATTATGGAGTAAATATGAAGCTGCCTGATTTACTGATGGGAATATTTTTGGCAGTTTCTGCAGCCCTTCTGAATGCAACTATCGGTATATTCAGTAAGGTATTAATGGAGCAGGGCTTGTCTGTTCAGCATATTGCATTTTTGAAAACTTTGACAGGTTTTGTGTTTATCAGCATTTTGCTTTGCCGTACCGGTTTTACCAGACAGATTGCGGATATTTCAAAAAAGAAAGAGGCAATCTTGCCGTTGCTGTTAAAAGTCGCAATTTGTGCTTTTTTCGGAATTTACACTTTGTTTTTCTTTGAAACCACCGCTTATCAATACGGTAATGCTGCGAATGTAGTAGTTGTATTAATGGCATCGGCTGCTGTATCTGCCTTGATATTGGACAGCATACTATTAGACGAACGTATTTATATTTCTTCAGTCGTCGGTGTGGGTTTGGCAGTATCGGGGATCGCGGTGATTTCTTGGACTGGAGAAGGAAATTTAGGGTTGATTCTGAATGCCGCACTGGCGGGCTCGGGTTACGGTTGTTTTTCCGTTTTGATTAAAAAATTCGGCTTAAACGGCGGTATTTATTTGACACGGATCTTGATGTTTTTTGGAAGTATTTTTTTGTTTATCCCTTCATTGGAAGGTATTGGGGATATACATTGGCAATGGTCTTTTATTCCGCCACTCTTGGCACTGTCTTTATTGCCGACGATTTTAGGATTTTATTGTACAACTAAAGCATTGGATTATTTGAGTGCCGCGAAGGTGCAGGTAACTGAATTGGCCGAGCCATTATTTGCCGCCGTACTGGCTTGGATGTTTTTGAATGAAATACCGGAAGGACGCTTCTTTGTCGGCGCTATTCTGATTATTGCCGGTATTGTGTCTATCAATGGATTGTATAGACCATTGTTGAAGCGAGTTGAATAGTTTTTATTTCCCAAGATTTCAGACGACCCCTTCAAAAACGTCGTCTGAAACCCCAAACCACAAGAAAAATAGATCCACAGGAGAACTGAACATGGCTGCCAACCAACGTTACCGCAAACCGCTGCCCGGTACGGATTTGGAATACTACGACGCGCGTGCGGCGTGTGAGGACATTCAAGCCGGCTCTTACGACAAGCTGCCTTACACGAGCCGTATTTTGGCGGAGAACTTGGTCAACCGCGCGGACAAAGTCGATTTGCCGACGCTGCAAAGCTGGCTGGGCCAGTTGATAGAAGGCAAGCAGGAAATCGATTTTCCGTGGTATCCCGCGCGGGTGGTGTGCCACGATATTCTGGGGCAGACCGCGCTGGTGGATTTGGCGGGTTTGCGCGATGCGATTGCAGAGAAGGGCGGCGATCCTGCCAAAGTGAATCCGGTGGTGCAGACACAGCTTATCGTCGACCACTCGCTGGCGGTGGAATGCGGCGGCTACGACCCCGATGCGTTCCGTAAAAACCGCGAAATCGAAGACCGCCGTAACGAAGACCGTTTCCACTTTATCAACTGGACGAAAACCGCTTTTGAGAATGTGGACGTGATTCCGGCGGGCAACGGCATCATGCACCAAATCAATCTGGAAAAAATGTCGCCCGTCGTCCAAGTCAAAAACGGCGTGGCATTCCCCGACACCTGCGTCGGCACGGACTCGCACACGCCGCACGTTGACGCGCTGGGCGTGATTTCCGTAGGCGTGGGCGGTTTGGAAGCGGAAACCGTGATGCTGGGACGCGCGTCCATGATGCGCCTGCCCGATATTGTCGGCGTGGCGCTGACGGGCAAACGGCAGGCGGGCATTACGGCGACGGATATTGTGTTGGCGCTGACCGAGTTTCTGCGCAAAGAGCGCGTGGTCGGGGCGTTTGTCGAATTTTTCGGCGAGGGCGCGAGAAGTTTATCCATCGGCGACCGCGCGACCATTTCTAACATGACGCCGGAGTTCGGCGCGACTGCCGCCATGTTCGCCATCGACGCGCAAACCATTGATTATTTGAAACTGACCGGACGCGACGACGCGCAGGTGAAATTGGTGGAAACCTACGCCAAAACCGCCGGACTGTGGGCGGACGACCTGAAAACCGCCGTTTATCCGCGCGTGTTGAAGTTTGATTTGAGCAGCGTAACGCGCAACATGGCAGGTCCGAGCAACCCGCACGCGCGTTTTGCCACCGTCGATTTGGCGGCGAAAGGGCTGGCGAAGCCTTACGAAGAGCCTTCAGACGGCCTCATGCCCGACGGCGCGGTCATCATCGCCGCGATTACCAGTTGCACCAACACTTCCAACCCGCGCAACGTCGTTGCCGCCGCGCTCTTGGCGCGCAACGCCAACCGCTTCGGGCTGAAACGCAAACCGTGGGTCAAAACCTCGTTTGCCCCCGGTTCGAAAGTGGCGGAAATTTATTTGAAAGAAGCAGGCCTGCTGCCCGAAATGGAAAAACTCGGCTTCGGCATTGTCGCCTTCGCCTGCACCACCTGCAACGGCATGAGCGGCGCGCTCGACCCGAAAATCCAGCAGGAAATCATAGACCGCGATTTGTACGCCACCGCCGTACTGTCGGGCAACCGCAACTTCGACGGCCGCATCCACCCGTATGCGAAACAGGCTTTCCTCGCTTCGCCCCCGCTGGTGGTGGCATACGCCGTCGCGGGCAGCATCCGTTTCGATATTGAAAACGACGTACTCGGCGTTTCAGACGACGGCAAGGAAATCCGCCTGAAAGACATCTGGCCGACCGACGAAGAAATCGATGCCGTCGTTGCCGAATATGTGAAACCGCAGCAGTTCCGCGACGTGTATGTACCGATGTTCGACACCGGCAAAGCGCAAAAAGCCCCGAGTCCGCTGTACGACTGGCGTCCGATGTCCACCTACATCCGCCGTCCGCCCTATTGGGAAGGTGCGTTGGCAGGCGAACGCAGCCTGACGGGAATGCGGCCCTTGGCGATTCTGCCCGACAACATCACCACCGACCACATTTCGCCTTCGAACGCGATTCTGGCGGCGAGTGCGGCAGGTGAATATCTGGCGAAAATGGGTTTGCCCGAAGAAGACTTCAATTCCTACGCCACCCACCGCGGCGACCACCTCACCGCCCAACGCGCGACTTTCGCCAATCCCAAATTGTTTAACGAAATGGTGAAAAACGAAGACGGCAGCGTGCGCCAAGGCTCGCTCGCCCGCGTCGAACCCGAAGGCGAAACCATGCGCATGTGGGAAGCCATCGAAACCTATATGAACCGCAAACAGCCGCTCATCATCATCGCCGGCGCGGACTACGGACAAGGCTCCAGCCGCGACTGGGCGGCGAAGGGCGTGCGGCTGGCGGGCGTGGAAGCCATCGCTGCCGAAGGTTTCGAGCGCATCCACCGCACCAACCTCATCGGCATGGGCGTCTTGCCGCTGCAATTCAAACCCGGCACCAACCGCCACACCCTGCAACTGGACGGCACGGAAACCTACGACGTGGTCGGCGAACGCAAACCGCGCGGCGACCTGACCCTCGTCATCCACCGCAAAAACGGCGAAACCGTCGAAGTCCCCGTTACCTGCCGCCTCGATACCGCAGAGGAAGTGCTGGTGTACGAAGCCGGCGGCGTGCTGCAACGGTTTGCACAGGACTTTTTGGAAGGGAACGCGGCTTAGAGGTCGTCTGAAAACCCGAATCAGAAACAAGGAGAAACAGAATGCCGCAAATCAAAATCCCCGCCGTTTACTACCGCGGCGGCACATCAAAAGGCGTGTTTTTCAAACGTTCCGACCTGCCCGAGGCGGCGCGGGAAGCGGGCAGCGCGCGCGACAAAATCTTGTTGCGCGTACTCGGCAGCCCTGACCCCTACGGCAAGCAGATAGACGGTTTGGGCAACGCCAGTTCGTCCACCAGCAAGGCGGTGATTTTGGACAAGTCCGAACGTGCCGACCACGACGTCGATTACCTTTTCGGGCAAGTTTCCATCGACAAGCCTTTCGTCGATTGGAGCGGTAATTGCGGCAACCTCACCGCCGCCGTGGGCGCGTTCGCCATCGAGCAGGGCTTGGTCGATAAAGGCAAAATCCCTTCAGACGGCATCTGCATGGTGAAAATCTGGCAGAAAAACATCGGCAAAACCATCATCGCCCATGTTCCGATGCAAAACGGCGAAGTCTTGGAAACGGGCGATTTCGAGTTGGACGGCGTTACCTTTCCCGCCGCCGAAGTGCAAATCGAATTCCTCGACCCCGCCGACGGCGAAGGCAGTATGTTCCCGACCGGCAACCTGGTGGACGAGCTGGACGTTCCGGGCATAGGTCGTCTGAAAGCCACGCTCATCAACGCGGGCATTCCGACCGTTTTCCTGAACGCCGCCGACTTGGGCTACACGGGCAAAGAGTTGCAGGACGACATCAACAACGATGCCGCCGCGCTGGAAAAATTCGAGAAAATCCGTGCTTACGGTGCGCTGAAAATGGGCTTGATTAACGACGTGTCCGAAGCCGCCGCCCGCGCGCACACGCCGAAAGTCGCCTTCGTCGCGCCCGTCGCCGATTACACCGCCTCCAGCGGCAAAACCGTGAACGCCGCCGACATCGATTTGCTGGTACGCGCCCTGAGCATGGGCAAACTGCACCATGCCATGATGGGCACCGCCTCGGTCGCCATCGCCGCTGCCGCCGCCGTCCCCGGCACGCTGGTCAACCTCGCCGCAGGCGGCGGAACGCGCAACGAAGTGCGCTTCGGCCATCCTTCCGGCACATTGCGCGTCGGCGCGGCGGCAGAATGTTCGGACGGCATTTGGGCAGTGAAAAAAGCCGTCATGAGCCGCAGCGCGCGCGTGATTATGGAAGGGCGGGTGCGCGTTCCCGATGATTGTTTTTGAAATCATGTAGGACGGACATCACTGTCCACTGTTTCAGACGACATTTGATAAAGGATTGTGCAATAAAGCTGAATAGCCTAACCGCCGTCATTCCCGCGCAGGCGGGAATCCACAGTCGATATTCTGTTTCCTGATTTTTATCAGAGCTTGCTTGTTAGCAAATATGGATTCCCGCCTGCGCGGGAATGACGATAGAAAATGCGGCATACGCTTTGCCCAAAGAGGCCGTCTGAAACACACCCCGCCCAACGCCCATCCTTTTTCAGACGACCCCACACCAAAAAAACACCACAAACTACAAGGAGAAACATCATGTCCGACCAACTCATCCTCGTCCTGAACTGCGGCAGTTCCTCGCTCAAAGGTGCCGTTATCGACCGCAAAAGCGGCAGCGTCGTCCTAAGCTGCCTCGGCGAACGTTTGGGTACGCCCGAAGCCGTCATCACCTTCAACAAAGACGGCAACAAACGCCAAGTTCCCCTGACCGGCCGCAACTGCCACGCCGGCGCAGTGGGTATGCTGTTGAACGAACTGGAAAAACACGGCCTGCACGACCGCATCAAAGCCATCGGCCACCGCATCGCCCACGGCGGCGAAAAATATCACGAGTCCGTCCTCATCGACCAAGACGTCCTTGACGAACTGAAAGCCTGCATCCCGCTCGCCCCGCTGCACAACCCCGCCAACATCAGCGGCATCCTCGCCGCGCAGGAACACTTCCCCGGCCTGCCCAACGTCGGCGTGATGGACACCTCGTTCCACCAAACCATGCCCGAACGCGCCTACACCTACGCCGTGCCACGCGAATTGCGCAAAAAACACGCCTTCCGCCGCTACGGCTTCCACGGCACCAGCATGCGCTACGTCGCCCCCGAAGCCGCGCGGATTCTGGGCAAACCGCTGGAAGACCTGCGCATGATCGTCGCCCACCTCGGCAACGGAGCGTCCATCACCGCCATCCGAAACGGCAAATCCGTCGATACCAGCATGGGCTTCACCCCCATCGAAGGCCTCGTTATGGGCACCCGCTGCGGCGACATCGACCCCGGCGTGTACAGCTACCTGACCGCCCACGCCGGCATGAACATTGAACAAGTCGATGAAATGCTGAACAAAAAATCAGGATTGCTCGGCATCTCCGAACTCTCCAACGACTGCCGCACCCTCGAAATCGCCGCCGACGAAGGCCACGAAGGCGCACGCCTCGCCCTCGAAGTCATGACCTACCGCCTCGCCAAATACATCGCCTCGATGTCGGTCGCCTGCGGCGGCATAGACGCCCTCGTCTTCACCGGCGGCATCGGCGAAAACTCCCGCAACATTCGCGCCAAAACCGTCGCCTACCTCGACTATTTGGGTTTGCACATCGACACCAAAGCCAATATGGAAAAACGCTACGGCAACTCAGGCATCATCAGCCCGACAGGTTCCAATCCCGCCGTTTTGGTCGTACCGACTAACGAAGAACTGATGATCGCACTCGACACCGCCGAACTGGCAGGCTTTTTGCAAGAAGCAGGCTAGGGGATAGGGCAGAGCGTTTTTGAAAGAGAAAAGAGGTCGTCTGAAAGATGGGTTTCAGACGACCTCTTTGCCGTATCAGCAATCCTGTTCCTTCCCCCGTCCGGCGGGGGAAGGCTAGGATGGGGGTGGTTTTGTGGTTTGGAGAAAAATGAAATTCGTGCAGCACATAGAGCCACCCTCTCCCCAGCCCTCTCCCGCTAGACGGGAGAGGGGGCAGGTTGCAGCAGATGTGGAAAAGCATGGGAGGAGATAGCGGCAGGTGGGGTGTTTGCTGTTATTTGAACTCATTAAACGAGGTCGTCTGAAATCTAAAATCCTTATTTTCAGACGACCTCTTTGCCGTATCAGCAATCCTGTCCCTTCCCCCCGTCCGGCGGGGGAAGGTTAGGATGGGGACGGTTTTGTGTTTCTGAGGAGAAAATAAATTCGTGCAGCTCATAAAGCCACCCTCTCCCCAGCCCTCTCCCGCCGGACGGGAGAGGGGGCAGGTTGCGGTAGATGTGGAAAAGTATGGAAGGGGATAGCGGCGGATGTGAGATGGTTGCTGTTATTTGAACTCATTAAACGAGGTCATCTGAAATCTAAAATCCTTATTTTCAGACGACCTCTTTGATTTATCAGCAATCCTGTTCCTTCCCCCGTCTGGCGGGGGAAGGCTAGGATGGGGGTGGCTTTTTTGTTTGGGAAAAATCAAATTCGTGTGGTCCATAGAGCCACCCTCTCCCCAGCCCTCTCCCGCCGGACGAGAGAGGGGGTAGGTTGCAGCAGATGGGGAAAAGTATGGAAGGGGATAGCGGCAGGTGGGGTGTCTGCTGTTATTAAAACTTATTGAACGAGGTCGTCTGAAATCTAAAATCCTTATTTTCAGACGACCTCTTTATGTTCCCATCCATCCAATAAAACGCCTCAAAACTGTTTCTTCACGCCCAACATGATTTCGTTTTGGCGGTAGCGGTAGAACACGGAATTGCTTTTGACGGTGGTGTGTTTGAAGCGCAGTTCGGGGTAGAAGCCGCCGATGTGCCATTGTCTGAAGCCTGCGGCGGCGAGCCAGACGGTTTGGCGGTCGCTGCGTCTTTGTCCGTCTGCGGCGATGCCTGCGTGGTCGTAGAGGTTGCGCCGTTTCATGACGAGGGCGTTGAGGTAGGTGCTGTTGTCAAACAGGGTGTATAAGCCTGTGCGGAGGGTGTATTCGCGGTGGTCGGATGTGCCGCCGTTGTATGTGCGGCGGGTGTAGTCGGAGCCTGCGAACACGCCGGTTTTCGGGGTCAGGGCGTATTCTGCGCCTAAGCCTGTGCGGTATTCGGTGTAGTCGGCGGCGTAGGTTTTCGCGGTGCCGCTGTGGCGGTAGCGTTTGCCCGACCAGTCGGCGTTGACCTGCCATTTGGGGTTGATGGTATGCGTCCACGAGGTTTCGGCGCCGTAGGCGTTGTAGTAGGTGTGGCGGTTGCGCCGTTCGTGTTCGTAAACGGGCATCAGCGAGAGGCGGCTTTGTGCGTCGGCGTATTCGTAACCGGCGGACAGTGTGCCTGTTTGACTGCCGTAGTCGGACAGGGCGGCGTCTGTGTCTTTGCGGCGGTAGTGCGTGCTGTAGGCGAGGAGGTTGGTTTTGAGGCTGTGGTGTCCTTTGACAGGGGTGATTTTGCCTGCGCTCAGGCTGTAATTCCAGACTGGGGAATGGATGGGGGCGGGCAGGTTTTGGTAGGCGAGGCATTGGCCGTCAAGCGGCAGAATGCAGCGGACGGAGCCGTCGGATTGGTTGATGTTGCTGTTGTAGCCGTAGGCGATGCCGATTTGTCCGTGCCAGCGGCTGCGTTTGTCGATTTCGCCGAGGTATTGTCCGATCAGGGCGCGGGTTTCTTCTGGGATGTCGGCGGCTTGGGCGCGGGCGAATGCGCTTCGGGCTTCGCGGTTTTGGTTGTCTTCGGTATAAAGGCGCGCGGTTTCGAGCAGGATGCGCGGGTTGGCGGGGTCGAGTGCTTCTGCAGATTGCAGGTTTTGCAAGGCTTCGGCGAGGCGTCCTTCGGCGCGTTGTTTCAAACCGAGCACCAATTTGGGTAGGGCGGGATTGTGGTCGGGCAGGGCGGCGTAGCGCGTGGCGAAGCGTTCTGCCTTTTTCCATTGACGTTCGTTAATGGCATGATAAATCGCGCTTTCCAGCTCTTCGGTATTGTTGCCTACGGTGTAAATCTGACCGCCGATACGGATGTATGCGTCGTCGTTTTCGATGTCGCCTGCGGGTGTGCCGCCGTCCAGCCAGCCGCTTTCCCGATATTGCTGCTGCACGCGCCCGTTTTCTTCAGACAGGCGGCGCAGGTCGTCGCTGTCTGCGCGGGCGGACAGGGGCAGCAGGGCGAGCAGGAGGAGGCAGGATTTGTTCATTCGTTTTCTTTCGGGCTGGTGTGTGGTGGGTAAATTTCGGATGAGGAGGGTTTGTGGCGAAGCGGAGCGGTCGTCTGAAAAGATGCGATCTCGAATATTGCTTTATTTTTAATCTGTTTCCGTTTTCAGACGACCCTTGATGCAAGGAGAAGCGAAAAAGGTCGTCTGAAAACGGAAGCCGCGGAAATCCGTCCGCAGCTTGCCATAAAACGGGGAAAGCACGGCAATCCGCGCCTTCCCTGTTGTTCTATCGACGGTTTATTGTTTTATACCACCGAAGGAGATGTCATCGGCGCGGCTTTCCGTACCACGGGTTGCAATACCCGCCAATGCGGCGGCATTTTGACCGTAGAACTGACCTTTGATGCCTTCGCGGTTGCGGGCGGCATCAGAGGCGAAAGTACCGTTGCGGTTGTCGATTTTCACGCCGGCAAAGTCCAGAGTGTCGGTATGGCGCGCCAGTTTGCCAGTCATGCTGCCGCTGTCGCCCGAACCGAAATAGGCTTTGACGGTACCGGTATAGATATCGCGTTCGCCGGCTTTATGACCGTTGACACCGACTACGTTGTAAGTCGCGGTTGCCAAGCCTTTGGTGCTGCCGGTCGGGTTTTTGCCATAGAACCAGGCAGGATGCGCGTTGCCTTTGACATGCGCAGTAGCGGCGACTTCTGAAGCAGGCGCCCATTCGCCGAAGAATACATTGCCCGAAGCGGTCGGGATTTTGCCGACGGTCAGCAAGCCTTTTCCTTTGCCGTCTTCAGTGTTCAGGCTGAACAGCTCGATCTGATTGATGCGGCGTTCGCGGATGACGCGCTCGCCCTTGCCTTCGATTCTGTCGATAACAAACAGGATTTCTTTGTTTTTCAGGTTGTCGGCATCAGCAACGCGGACGGAATTTTTGACTGTGTATTGAGGTTTTGCTACTGCGTTGTTTGGATTGTAGGCAGGAGGTGCGTCGGCTGTGGTCATGACGCCGACAGGTGTTGTCGAAGTACGTTTGCCATAAATTGGTTCGGAGTAAGGGAAGTTACCATTATTGACGACAGGTTTAGACGGAGGAGGTGCAATCGGTTTGCCGATAGGGCGGGCAGGAGGTTGGGAGGCTGTGCTCATCACACCGCTGTCCGGTATCGAAACATTGCCGTCGATTGGCATGGAGTAAGGGAAGTTGCCATTGTTGCCGACAGGTTTGGATGGAGGAGGTGCAGTCGGTTTGACCGGACGTGCAGGAGGCAGGGTCGCACCCGCCAGCGTCATCACGTTGTCGTGTGCTTTCAAATAAGGTTTGCCGTCATTGGCTGCGTTGGGGTTGATTGGCATGGAGTAAGGGAAATCTTGGTTAGCCAATGGCGCACGTTGTGGAGGAGGTGCAGTCGGTTTGACCGGACGTGCAGGAGGCAGGGTTGCGCCCGCCAGCGTCATTACGTCGTCGTGTGCTTTCAAATAAGGTTTGCCGTCGCGCGCTGCGTTAGGATTAATCGGCATGGAATAGGGGAAATTGTGATTGTCCAAAGTGCTGCGTGCGGGAGCAGAGGTGGGGCGGGAAGCGTCATATGCAAACGCAGAATGCGCTGTGATAACCGCCGTCGCTGCAAAACAGGTTTTTAGAATGGAGGAAGTTATTTTTTTCATAGCTATACTCTTATCGATAATTAATCAGGATATTGTCTGTATGCGTGCAACAATAAACTGCTTGATGAAACAAGCTGATACATACAGGGGAGGCGAGGATAGCATGACAAGGGGGAAATGTAAAAAATTACTGTGGGATTATGAATATAAACTGATATTACTCAATTAGATTAAATTTAATAGGGCGATTTGCCCATGACTTGATGAAGCCGCCCGCGAAAAAATAAACCATTTTTTGAGAAAATTTATTTTGTTTTTTGTTTCACTATTTGTAACTCTTTTTCACTTTTAAAAAAGCGACGTCACCGTCGCTTTTTATTTTACCAATTGCATATGACCAGCTCGCCGCTTGTTTTACCGGTTTTGTCTCTGCCAACCGTATAGGCAAGCTCAAGCTGTGTGATGCGGAAGTCTTTGAACAACTCCCTTATATCAGGATGGTCATTGATAGATAGCATGAATTTGCCCTTGCTCTCCGCCATCGCTTTGGCCAGCAGCTCATACTGCGGCCAATCGAATGCGTGGTCGTACCCTGCGGTTTGCCAGTACGGCGGGTCTGCGTAGAAGAAGGTATGCTCTCGGTCATATCGCTTGAAACAACGCGCCCACGGTTCGTTTTCGACAAATACTCCTCTCAAACGGGCTTGGGCTGTTGTCAGTTTTGCTCTAATCTGCGCCGCATCCCACGCTTTTGACGTGGTAGCCGTGCCAAAATGTTGATGAACAGTCTTGCCACCGAAGGCATTGTGCTGCAAATAAAAGAACCGAGCGGCACGTTGTATATCGGTCATACAGTCAGGCGGCGTACTTTGCAGGCGGGCAAATACTTCACGACTGGTCAACGTCCATTCGAATTGGCGGACGAACTCGTCAAAGTGGTGCTGTACCACACGGTACAGGTTGATGAGCTGTCCGTTTATGTCGTTGAGTACCTCTACTTTAGCAGGCGTTGGGCGCATAAAGAACAACGCCGCGCCACCGGAAAACAGCTCGACATAACAAGAATGCTCGGGAAACATGGGTAACAGGTGTTTTGCCAATCGGCGTTTGCCGCCCATCCAAGGGATAATCGGTAGAGTTTGTTGTGTTTTTTGCATCATATATATACTCCTAATTTACGGCATTCTGGACGCTCGAAACAGATTTAATATGATGCTCGACGGCACTCTGCTGATTTTTTAGTTACTGAATGAATTGATGTTTTTACAGCGTGCGCATTTGATTTGCACGTATCCGCTGCCTTTAGCAAGCAGTTTGCCGCAGTATTTGCAGCGCATTTCGCGGTAGATTTGCATTTGCACTCACTCCCATATCACGGATAGAATGCCTCGGTCTCTAGAGACTAAGGCGGCCTAGAAGTCAATGCAGGCACCATCTGCTTGGCTGGCGTAGCGGTGTTCCCGCACCGCTACGTCGCCGTCCCACTGATTTTTTCAATCTCCTCTCTAAGGTCGTCTGAAATTTCAGACGACCTTTTCTCTTAACTGATACCGTACTCACTCATCAGTGCAGTGACTCTCTCCTCCACCTTACTGATGTCACCTTGAATAAATTCAATGCCTGCGCCGACTATGACGTTTCGTCCCACATTGCCTGCATGATTCATGCCTATTCTGATTTTATCGAAGGCTTTATCAGTACCTGCTAATACAGGAATTACTGCAACATGCCATTTATCATATGGATAAACTGTTGTTGTAGAAATAGGTTTACCGTTAATTGTTGTACCTTCGAAATAACGCAATTTGAAGCCAGTTTCTTCGTTGGTAGAAATTAGACCATTACTTACAACACTACGTCCTTTCAAAACGATTGCTGTAAATCCTGAACCAGCCGTTCCACCAGCGGATTGTTTAAACGGAATGATGATTGCTGAATCAGTCGAACCATCAGAGGTCAGTCCATCCGATTCAATGAATCTAATACCTTTACCTTCGCCGGCCACTAAAGAACGCATGATTTTATGGCCAGAATCCTCACCGAATGCCCCCGCCCAACCTTCAGGCTCACCTGCTCTTTCGGAATTATTAACTGATTTCAATTTCGCCACATTGTTACTACCAATTGCCTCGGCTGCTGTGGCTTCAAGCCCATCAAAAGTAAACGTGATGGATGTTGCGGATTTTGCGGCAGGCTCTTCAGTTGCACTTTCAGACGGTGTAGTAGGTTGCGGCGTAGCTGGTTGGCCACCTTCCTCCGTTTTAGGAGGCTGTGCAGGCTGTGTTGTTGCCGCTTGTTCTCCGCCCTCCGTTTTAGGGGATTCGGCGGGTGTTGTTGCCGATGATTGTTCACCACCCTCTGCTTTAGGCGGTGAGGCAGTCTGTGATGTCGTTGCAGAAGTAGTTTTTAACTGCTCTTTCAGTTTATCAACAGCTGCTTCCAATGCTTTAACCTTCTCATCCATAACCACCTCAGCATAGCTGGTCGGCTCGTATTTTTTATGTACGTTGCTGTTTATAGTTTTACCAGTCCAAACATGGACAGTATCAATCAACTGATTATGGATAAAGTTATCGCCCACTGAGCATGTGTCAAAATCGCCGTTATAGAAAGCCGAACTCAACAACCCGTCACGATAAACGATAGAATCGCTGACGAATGGATTACCCACAGGCAATTTTGCTTTCTCAGGACTGCGGAAAGGTGTTACATCGCAGTGATTCCCTTCAATTGTTGATGCACGCATACGACCAAATACAATTTGTCGGGCATAGTTACCGTCAGGCGAGTTTTGAACATAGTTCTCACGTACCTGAGTTGCCAACATCGTGCCATATTTCGACTCAGCACCAATCAACATACCGTATGTTTGCGTATTGATTGTAGCCGTAGCCGTTGCACCTGAACCGCCACCGCCAGTAATGGTTACGGTCGGAATCTCCGTATAACGACTACCATCACGACGTACGATAATCTCAACCACCTTGCCGTCTTTAATTTTTGCTTGTGCCGTTGCACCAAACGCACCTTCACCACCACCAGTAATTTTGACTTCTGGTTCTGAGGTATAGCCACTGCCACCATCTGTTACTTTAATGCCAGATACTTGGTGCATGCCGAAGAACTGACCAAACGGCAAGGCAAAAGTGAACTGATTTCGTTCGATAATAAAGTGGTTATGGCCGTAATTGCTTATTAAGCCGCGAGGTGCATAAACTGTATTATCTGCAATCAACTGGCGACATCTTAGCCACCACATGTTTTTACTGCGACGGAATAAGACACCAGGCGCACCATTGATAGGATGAATGCCTATGTGACCGCTCATGATAGTATTTCCGACAATTTCGATGTTGCTGTCCTGAAAATAGAAAGACTGAGGGTCTGCTATCTTGCCTACTCGACCATCTTTAGAGGCGAAAATCTCCTCTATTACTGTCGATATTCCGTAATACATAGCTTTGCCAGAATTGTTATAAATTTTGACATTATTGCCAGTATGGATATCAATTACCTTCCGTTTACCCAAGCCAAATGTATTGGCATGGATATAGATGTTATCCATAGGCAAATATCTACTGGTGCAGCTTTGGTAACCCGGATCCAAGCTGATTATTGAGTTATTCCAACCTCGTACATGCTCCAAATTGGCATCGGGATGTCCTATTACTGAGTCGGGTGCAAAAATCCCGGTTAACTCATAACCGATAACCCGGATGGCTTCAACCCCACAAGTATAGTTGTGGTTATAGTAACCCCCAGTGATACGAGTATTGATAGCTACACAGCCTTTAGCCAATGCACCTTCTACGTCGCCGGGCTGGATGTCTTCGCCAGCAGGAGAACCGTGCAATCCTGCGGCAATTGCGCCGCCGGTAAAGCCTGTTACATGGAAATTCTTAATTTCGGTATTTCGGCAATCATAAATGCGCCAACCATACCCACGACTCCACCATTGTCCACCGCGCCACAATCCCCATGTTGACGCAGTTGTCCCATCCGCTTGTGGAAATGCAGATTCGCCGTTTTCATTAAAGTATCCACCAGCACTATTAACGATCTGCTTGGATTCCAAGAAGAATAATTCTTTAATTTTTTCAAGATTATAACCATCAGGTTGACGAACACCTGAGGAATCACATGAATTCTCCATATAACGCGCAAAATCGTGCGCATATGAAGCAGTATTTGCGCCGGCAACCGGATATCCTTTTAAAGACATTCCAGTGCCGACGTTTGGTGCTTCTTTTGTCCAACCGTCAATATGAGGAATCCACCGTTTATCGGCATCTGCCTCACCTGATTTGTATCCGAAAAGCTCATAGGCTCTGGTTGTGATTTTGCCACCATGCAAAATCACGTTACCTTCTGATTTTCCGCATAAGTGGAATGCAGACAAGCCCATTTCCTGTACGGAAAACTCAGCCTGTGAAAAATCGAATACGTTAAAAATCGAATGATGAAAAGCAATACACGGCTGCTGTCCGTTGACGGGAAGTGTCACACCACCAACAGCAAGATTTCGCCCATCTTTCCCGAAGTATTCGGGCTTATGGCCAATGTTCTTGGTAATAGGGAAGTACCCGCCACGAGAGGTAATAAAGACATTCGATGGCAACTCATCATATAGCTTCTGAATAGCACGGGTGATTTCGAGCTTAACTGAAGCCACCTCGTTTTGCACTTTAGTTGAGGTATCACGATAATAGCCTGACATTACTTTATCGCGAATCTTCTCAGGCAAGGCATCCTCGACATAGACCTTCCCCTTTTCCAACGCGATTTTCACAGCAGATGCAACTTGAGCACTCTCAAATTGAGCCTGTGCGGCCAAAAGACGAGACGGCGTATCCGCACTGCCTAAAGCTTTCCCAACTTCTTCACTGACGGTTTTGGGAGTAATCAGATGAATTTCAGACTCTTTACCGTTAAGTGACAAAATCCCTTTCTCATTTACTGTGGCAGATACAGTGACATCCCCCGCAAGTTTTTTTGCCTCTGCGGCATCACTTTTCGCCGCAGCAACAGCTTTGGCCATACCGATCATTGCCTGGTCTAGTTTTGTTTTTGCCATTAGTTATTTCCTAAGAGTTTATTAATTTCATCAAAAGCATCATCTGACAAATCGGCTGAGCTGCTCGGTGTCTCTGTTGATGGTTGTGCCGGAACAGGTTGCGCTGGTGCAGGTTGCGCTGGTGTAGGTTGAGCCGGTGCAGGCTGCGTTGGTGCAGGCTGCGTTGGTGCAGGTTGCGTTGGTGCAGGTTGCGCTGGTGTAGGTTGCGCTGGTGTAGGTTGCGCTGGTGTAGGTTGCGCTGGTGTGGGTTGTGTCGGTGCAGGTTGCGCTGGTGTAGGTTGAGCTGGTGCAGGGTTACTTGGTCGATTTGCTTCGAGTTTGGCAATAGCAGCAGAAACCGCAGCCGAGACAGCCTTATCTACCGCCGTATCCACGGCGGTATTGACCGCAGTTTCCAAATTAGCATCAACAACAACCTTGACTGCTTTGTCTAACTGCTTGTCTACTGCATCTTTAACTGCCTTACTAAGCTCCGATGGCTTGACTGCCAAACGTTCCAAGAATTCCTCATAAGAGGTATCCCTTGAGATGGTGCCTTTCTCAATTGCCTCTTCATAAAGGCTTTGCCTACCATCCAAGATGACGGGCATCGTATCGACACTGTCGCCGGTGACGGTAATACCGCCTTTGATTTCGGCCATTCTTAAGCTCCTAAATTATTCTCAAGGGTTAAATTCCCCTCATAAACCACTGAGCGGATGCCCTTAACTTCAACCTGCACGACATATCGCGCCCAACGCCATGTCCAAGCCGCCGTCTGCTCGGCTGTTAAAACCGTGCCGACGCCGCCGTCTGAATTGATTGTATTGGGCTTGACGGTCAATGGGACTTTGACTGCATCCCCGCTGGTTGGTGTGATGACCAATGTCGCCGAATCCAAATGTTTAAGAGATGGATGTACATAACCTTTCCGATCCACAATGACGAAGGTTATCGGCATAGTTGTGCCGCGCTTCACTGAAAAATCAACGCGGGCAGTCATTTCAACCCATCCGGCAAATGCGCGCGTTGCTTTTCGCGCAGGTAGGCCGCGCGGCAATGGTCTTCCTGCCAAAAAAACAGTGTATTTATTACGCGATACGCCATTCGGGCAACGCGGGTCGGCTGTGCCGCCAACACTGCACCTCGGTAGACACGGCTGCTGACGGTTTCGTCCGGACTGCCTGCAATCATGGCGTTTACGAGCTGGTCGGCAGCGATGGCGATATTTCTCATATAGTTTTTGATACTTTGTTTCATGAACAGACGACCTTAAAAGCTGATTTCGGTATTGATAGTGTTTAATTCGTCTAGGGTTTTTGCGGCTTCGATTTGTTTCTCGATTGCCTGCCTTTTGCCTGCGACGGTGGCGCAAAGGGATTCATAGGCCAGGGTTTTTTTGAGGGCAGCCGCTTTGAGTTTGTCAGGACTGATGCCTCTTGCTTGGGCAATTTGGTCAAGGACAGGAGTTTGAGTGGAATTGTCCGCCTGCCATGCGCGTGCTTCAGATGCTTGTACTGGCCAGCTCTGCACTTCAAAGGCAGGGAGGTCATCCATGCCGCTTTGTTCATTGACGATGGCTTGGGCACGTTGATTGAGGCGAGACAGGGCGATGACTTTTGTGGTGGCGAGTTTAGTCTCTTCTGCTTTTGTTTTTTTGATTTGATTTTCCGTCCATTTTTTTCCGTCCCATTCGCAATATTCTGAAGGCGGGGCAATCATGGTCAGATCGTCTGAAAGGCTGCCGATTTGGTCGATGGTAACGGCTGTACCATCAGTTTTTCGGTAGGCAGTTTTGCCGCGATGGTCTTCGATGACGTCCCAGCCTTCGCCGTTCCAGCGGGCGGCTTTGTCTGCGCTGATTTGAGGCGGGTCGGTGTCGATGCAACCGGCGGGAATCAGATAGCTGCCGTCGCGCGCCATAATGTCGAGATCGGCAGCCACCTGTCCGATATAAAGATTTTCGTCATCAAGTTGACAGACGGGTTTTGTCCATTGGATGTTTTGGGTCATTTTTTTTACCTTTCTAAACGGTTTAAGGCGGCTTATGCCTTGATGCATGCCAGCAGGGCGATATTTCTAGGGCGGGTTTCAATGCCGCCAGCCGGGTCGGTTTGGCCGACAGTGTCAATCGATACGGTTGACGTATTGCTACCCCTGTCGGTGTCGGACATGCTTTTGACACCGATGCCGTGGCTGTGACTTCGGAATTCATCTGCCTGCCATGAGCCTATGACACGTCCGTTGTCGACAGTTCGCCCGTCATCCCAACTCCTGATAAATTCACCGCGCAAATCCGGGAGATTAAAGGTAGTTCGTCCGTCGCCTGCGCCATAAGTGGTGCCGATGAGGGCGAATAAGTTGGCATAGACGGTGCGCGACACTGCCGCGCCGTTTGCTTTTAGCCAGCCAAAGGGGACGGTGGTATGGGCAAAATAGGCGATTGCACCTGTCGGGACGCCGACGTTAAAGGTTTGGGTGTCTACTTTGGCGACCAGTCCGGGCGTGTCCCAGCCGATAGCAATCTGATGCGCCGCTCCGCCCAGCCCGATTGCGCCTCCGCGCTTGATTGAGTTGTCAAACGCCTTATTGAGCGCAAACGATGACGGGACGGTTGCAACCGTGTAGTCATCAGGGTTGTGGCTTACTTTGCGGGCGGTAATAATGTCTGACCCGTCATACTGGAGCGTGCCATCATTCTTAAGCTGTATGCCCTTGTTTGTCTTTTTATTGCGGATGTAGCCGCCAGCGGCATCAGCGCCGATGTGAAGATAATTACCGGCATCAAACAATGCCTTGCTGTCGGATACGGTGATGCTTTTGTAAAAATTGGGGTCGTCCATGCGGGCTTTTACCCTGCCCAGCTCGTCATAAAGCCAGCGTGTACGGTTTGCCAGCTCCCGTGTCGGGCGGTTGTCGATACCGTTAGGGCCGCCCTGCACAGGGTCGGAGGTCTCCCATTGGTAAATGCCCGCCTCCCAGCGGCTTATCTCGCTTAAATTTGCCATCTATGCTGTCCCTCGATTAAACGTGCCGTCCCTTAATGCTTGTCCGTTGTGCCTCAAGGAGACGTGTTGGTAATCCAATGCCGCCAAAACACATCGGGCAGGTGCAAACGCCCGCAATGTGCGCCTCAGCAAGGCTGCCTGATCGTTGGTGATGGTATTGGTCATAATGATGCGGTAATGCGCCCAACGGTCTGTATGACCGTGTGTATAACTACCGTCACGGTGGATTTCGCCGTTGTGCAGCTTATTGCTTAAG
Source organism: uncultured Neisseria sp. (assembly GCA_963456805.1). Lineage (GTDB taxonomy): Bacteria > Pseudomonadota > Gammaproteobacteria > Burkholderiales > Neisseriaceae > Neisseria. Next base: position 26,090 of record CAUOMQ010000001.1, read on the forward strand.
CCCTCGACGATCTCGACCTCGCCGAACCCGAGACGGCGCACAATCTCGCGTATTGCCCAGGGTGTGCCTTTGTACCTGTGGAGCTGGTAGGCACCCTTGATGAGTTTGCGGCGGGTTTCGTCGCTCTCGGCAAGCCAATAGCCGTCCTCGCCCAATATGCTTCGACTCTCCGCCAACAGTTCCAAGTGTTCGGGCGCGACCAGCTCAGTCAAACGCGGCATCAGCTTGACCGCGTCAATGTCGCTCATCCTTAAGCCCAAATCGGCCAACATCCGATAACGTTGATCGCGTTCGATAACGGAGGCATAACTCAGTGTTGCCATTGTTGCTACCCCTCTGCCGTTTCGGACGATGCCCGGATATTGACGGACGTACATCTTGCCCATTGGTCGGGCGTGACGACGGTTAGGGTCGGCTTTTTAAGGACTACGTTATAAACGCCAGCGACTTTTAAAACTGTTTGGATGTCTAAAGGCACAATATCCATGCCAAGTTTTTCACTTCGCGTTACTTCATACTCCGCCCATGCTTGTTTTGCTGCCGCCAAAACCTCGGCAGCATTAACCCCGGTATACAAAACCAGCTCTGCGTCCAGCGTATAGTCGATTGCTGCCGGAGCAGTTACGGTTACCGTGTCGCAAAGCGGACGGACGCGTTCTCCGGACAAAAACCTTTGCACCTCGCTCACCAACTCCGAAGACGGCAACCCGTTTTTGGTTAATAGCGTTACCCTTACTTGCCCCCCTATCGGGAGGCCGTCCGACCCCGTTAAATTGCCCACATGTACGTCGCAAATAGCAGGGCTGACACGGCGGGCAAAATACTCATAAGCCCCGACAGGGCCTGCAACGCTAAAGCTTTCGGGGGCAAGCAGGATGCGTTGGCGGTATGCCTCATCAGATTCTTCCGCCGCGCCGCCCGTCGGCACAGTAGTGTTGATGGCTGTAACGCCGTCAATCGGATTGACAAGCGTATTAACCTGCCCAGCGGCAAAACCATTACCCGACACGCCGGTTTGGATGCAGACAGCCTCCAAATCTAAAGTACGGATTGACGGCGAGAGCGTGCCGGATGCAACCGTCCAAAACACGGTCGCCCCGGCGGCCACTTGAGTGCCTTGTGCAATCAAAACAGGCTCCGCTTTGGAGGTAGTCAACGTAAAACGGATGGTGCATCTGGCGGCGGAGGCTTCAAGCCGCGGGGTGTTGACATCATCGCCGCATAAATCCAACATCAACCCCGTTGCAAAACGCGGGTGCTGTTGGCGATAAGCTTCATTGAATGCTTTTCTCGCCAAAGTCTCGCGATAAGCGTAGGTATTGATGAGCAGCCGCTCGATGTGGGCGGGTTGCAGAGTTTTACCACTGCGGTTCTCATAGTCGGCAATGGTTTGTGCCAGCACTTCAGCGAGATCGTCTGGAACCACCTTAACCTCTTCCCGCTTAAGTTTGCTCAAATCCATACTGCCTGCTCCAAGATAATGTCTGTCGTATAAATCTCGCCCGCCACCTCATCTGAGACGCGCCAGTAAACCGTCATCGTCAGATGCGGCGCAGCGCCGCCGAAAATAATGTCTTCGACCACCACCCGCTTCTCCCACGTCTGTATTGCCAACATGGTCGAACGCACGATATTGGGGACAAACACATCTTCGGGGGTGTCCAGCCATTTGTAATGGTCGGAACCGAAATCAGGACGGGTAACGTCCGCGCCTTTGCGGGTGGACAGGATATTGCGGATACATTGGTCGATGTCGTCCGCACCCTGAACCACGCCCGAACCTTCAGGTGCGAGCTGCCAGTGTTTAGAGATAGGCGCGGCGTAAAACATCAAAAAATCCCTGTATCGCTTATAGATACAGGGATTGTAGAGAAGGCCGTCTGAAACGCCTTTTAATGCGGTTTAATGATTTTTCGGCTCGCCGGTTTGGCCGCCTGAATCGCCGTCATGGATGTGCTTGCCGATGTCGATGCCGTTGACGATGAGGTCGCCGGTGATGTTGACTGTACCTTTGATATTTGCCGCGTCGCCGCCGCCGTCATTACTGGCCGTCAAACCTGCGGTATAAGTCAACATCCCTTTTACTGTCGCATTGCCCGTGATTTCGGTCTCCGGCGATTGGATGTCTACTTTTTTCGCCGCTTTGATTCGGACTTTACCCGGCGTCTCAACGACTACTTCGCCGCTACTGCGGTCGTGCGAGATGACCGTGCCGTTGGTAAACCGTTTGACCCATTTGTTTTGGTCGGATACCGGCGGTTTATCTGAGGCATTGTAAATCGCGCCGATAACGCAACCGGTCTCACCCCGCGCATCCAGCAGGCAGACAACCAGTTCGCCCACATCGGGGAGGCTGTAAAAACGGTTGCCGCCCGCCGCTGGTGTCGCCATAGGCAGCCAGTCGGTTACCATGTCGTCGAGTACGGGAATTTTTACTCGCAAACTGTGCGCCGCCGCATCAATCGCCGATACAATGCCAAATTGCATCGTTGCTGTAAAATCATGGGTTTTCATTGTTTTTCTCCTCGTCTGCGACATACTCCGTCATTTTTATCTCCAATTCGGTCGTCCATCCGCCGTGGCGCGTGAAATCATGTCTTGATTGCTTGACCAGATATTTACCCGAAAACTTGCCGAATCCTTTAAGCTGTACCATTTGACCTGCCACCAACAGCGCATTGCCAACTAGTGTAACGTTACCCGCACATTGGTCGTCCTGCGCATCTGCCAATTTGGCATCTGCCCTGGCGTTTAATTGCGCAGCGCTCTCCCCCTTATTCGGCACGATACGCAATGTATCGCCCGTGCTGCCGTGTTTGGCTTTGCCGCGTCTTGATTTGCTGCTGCGGCTCGCCGACACGGTCTGTTTGGATTTCGGGTCGTAGCCTTTGACATCTACTTTAGACGGAACCCCTTTAATCAAATCGCGCAGGCGGATACGGATGATGTCCTCGGGCAGCAATACGGCAACGGCAGGACGCTGTTTTAGCTCGGCATTATCGGCAAATACCAGTTTGTTGCTGACGATTTTAAAGCTGTGGCCGTACTCCTGCGCCAAACGTGCCAAAAACTCAATATCACGCTCTTGGTACTGCGTAACCCGTTTGATGGGGATATTTTTGACCGTACCCGTTACCTCCAGCTTCAAACGGCCTGCCACCTGACGGACAATGGCGGCCAAAGTCGTATTTTCATACGCCTTACCGCGCAAAGTGCGGCTGGACTTGGTAATCCCGGTCGATAAGGCCTTCAGGCTGACAGTCGACGGCGGATGGTTGTACTCAATCTCGGCAATCTCAAATTTGCCAAAAGACAACAGCCCGGTAAATTGGTCGCCCAGGCTCAAAGACAAAGCATCGCCCTGTTCGGGATACCAATTACGCAGCCAGCGTCCGTCCGCATCCTCAAACTCAACCTGCAATTCGTCCGACTGCCCCTCAAGGTAATCGGTATAACTGAACGAAATCAGATAAGGCGCGACATCTGCCGTTATATCCTTGTCTTCGTAAGACAGGACAAAATCGGGCATGGTAACCGGATGAGTGCCGCCGCCACCGTCAAGGCCTTTTGATTTTAAAAACGCACCTAACGCATCCACCACGGTAGCTCCTCTTGGTTGTTCTTCGGTTTCGTTTCCAAAACAGGGACAAAGACCGTCAGACCGCCTGCGAACTCCTCCGCCAACGGCAAGTGAGGATTGGCCGCAATCAGGCCGTCAATCAACAGCGCATTGCCGTAATGTTTGTGCGCAATCAAATCCCAGCGGTCGCCGTCTTGAGTGGTGTAGCGTATTACCACACTCATCATTTATCCTTTCTTGCCGCCAGCCAGCCGGTCAAAGCCTGGGCAGCGGCAGAGCCGTTTGCCATCGCATCAGATGCCTCGGCAACACCGTCCCCGACGGCAGTCAGCCAGCCGCCGATGGAACCGCTCTCATACCCGGCACGCAATGCACCGACGGCACCGCCCAGCCTGTTGGCCGCTTGCCCTGCCTGTAATGCAAACTCAGTCGCGCCTTTAAGGTCTCCGAAAATCGCCGTTACTTCGGGCAAGGTATTGAGCCGTCCTAAAGTGCTGCCGCCGATATTGAGTGCGTCCCCCAACAGGTTTAATGCCCCTGACGGGTCGTTTTTCAGATTTTTGGCAGCCTGTATCAGATTCTGCATATCGCTGATGCCCGCTTCGGCGGCGCGGTAAATTTTCACACCTTTTTCCACCGCCGAAATCAATTTGCCCGCTTTTGCCTGCACGCTCTCCGGCAATAAGGACAGCAGCGGATTTTGCCCGCCCGACTTGACTGCCGGGGTCGGGAGCGGGTTATTCGGGTCGCCGACAAACTGGGTCAGCTCCACATCCAATTCACGCGCCGCCGTCCGGCCTTGCGCGTCCTGAATCAACGTGCGCTCCGTCAGCCGCTCAAGTACAAACCATCCGACAAAACGACCGCTGCCGTAAACCAAAGACACCGCCTGCTGCGCTTCCAAAGCCGACAGCAGCCCCTTATAAGCTGTATCGGGATTACCCAGCCGCCAATGCAGCTTGAGCGAAAAACGCAGCGTCGTCAGTTCGTTTTGCAAGGCCTGCAGGCGTGGACGGCCTTTCAATACCTCATGCCTGGCAAAGTTTGCCGAATGTTCCGCCTCAAGCGATGTAAAGCTGTTTAAAAGCTCAAAGCGTACCTCGCCCAACATCGCATACATCAATAAGCCCTCCGTGCTTTGTCGTCCATCATGCGGCGAAACATTGCCTCAAATTCGCGCAAACCGATTTGCAGCGCAGCCTCAATCTGCTGAGGATTACCGCCCGGCGCATTGATGGTTGGGTTGTAATTGATGGTCATCCCACCCGTTGACTGGGAGCTGCGCGCATCCGCAAATGCAGCGCGGCCAGATGATACCCGCGCCGCCATTTGTCCCATATGGTTTGCAAAACCACTTTTCAGACGACCAGCCGTATTGGTCACAGAAGCGATTGGACGTGACGCACCTTTGTCTAAACCTATTTGCAGCCCCTCCATCATCCATCCGCCGAAACGTCGGAAAACACGGCTGGGCGAATGAATGCCCATTACACCGGCAAAAGTTTGCTTGAGAGATGCGGCCTGTTGTGCAAACCAAGTTTTGACCGATTCAATTTTTGATTTGAGACCGTTCCACAGCCCCTGGATGATATTGGCACCAAACTGGGTAAAGCTGGACGGCAACTGTACGCCGAACCAAGACATAACAGAGGCAAACGACTGATAAAACAACCCTAACGGCGACCAGTTGATAATCTGCGCTGAGATATTGCCTATGCCGCTATTGAAAAATGCCTTGATGCGTTCCCAACACGTACCGAAAAAAGAGGCTATGGAATTAACTACGCCGCTGATGAAATTACTTAAATCTTGCCACAATGCTTTTGCACCACCGACTACACCATCCCAGTTTTTATAAAGCATATAAGCGGCAACACCAAGAAGTGCTAAAGCAATGCCAATAGGCGACATTAATAAAAACCTACCCAGACTCATCAGACCACTACCTAACAGTGTTGCCGCCGTTTTTACTACACCGAAAATACGGACCAGCGCACCAATGCCTGATTTAAACCTGATAACAGTGGCAAGCCAGTCAACGCCGAGCAAGGCTTTTGCAAGCCTGAACGACACCATCAACCCGGACAACTCATTCCCGACAAAACGGAACATTAGCCCACCGACCTTCAACGCCGCGAACCCTGCCGCAAGATGCACGAGTGCGGATACAACTTCGGGATTTTTTGATGCCCAATCTGCAAAACTGTTTATAATCGGGCGGATGGTCGTCATCAGCTGATTGAGCGCGGGCAACAATACACTGCCCGCTGTGATACCGATTTCCGTCAAACTATTTTTAAAGATTTGCCAGTTGTTTGCTGTCGTGGCAGACCTGGCGGCAAACTCTTTATCCATACTGCCGATAAACGCAGGTTTACCGTCTTTTGAGGTTTTTTTGAGTTCATTGATTGATTTCTTATAGGTCTCCAACCCGCCAACCAATACCGCGACATCATCGGCATATTCCAAGCCGAACAAATCAACCAGTGCGCCCATTTGGTTTTCTTTAGGCAGTTTTCCGACCTGTTTCAAAAAGTCCATCAACGCCTGCTCGCCGTTTTCCTTGATGGCTTTCTTCAAATCTTTTGATTCCATCCCCATATTTTTCAGGGCTTTTTGGAATTTCGCTCCTTGCTTATCCGCAGTCATCAATTTGGTCAACATACCGTTAATTGCCGTACCGGCGATTTCAGGCGTTTTGCCTAGGCTGATAAACGCATTGGATAAAGAGGTCGTCTGAATTTCAGTCAACCCAAACTGTTTGGCAACGCCCCCCACTCGACCGAGCGTATTGATAATATCGCCCGCCTTGGCAGGGCTTGAGTTGGACAAATGATTGACTGCATCGCCCAGTTTGCCGATTTGGTCGATTGGTATCTGATAGACATTGGCAAGTTTTGCCATGCTGTCACCTGCCTGATCGGCAGCCATGTCGAACGCTACCGACATCTTGGCGATGGTCTCTGTGAATTTAGGCAAGTCTTTGCGCGCCACGCCCAGCTGACCGCCTGATGCAGTGATTTTTGCCAGCTCTGCCCCTGCCATAGGGATAGTGCGTGTCAGGCGTAAAATGTCCTGTTCCATTTCCTTAAACTGCTTGGGCGTATCAAAATCAACGACCTTTTTGACATCTGCCATTGCCGATTCAAATTCGACGGCCAGTTTCACCGGGAATGCCACCCCTGCTACAGCTCCGGCTGCTCCCCAAAATTCGTCTTTGATCGCGCGGCGGCGGTCGTAATGAGCCTGTTTCTGCTGCTGCAAATCAGCAACGAGGCTGCGTTTGCGGTTGATTTTGGCGATAGTCTGACCAAGCTGGTCATATTCTCGTCTAAGTTCACCAACACGTTTGCGGCTCATCCGTAGAGGATTTTGCAACGTTTCGCCAAGCAGGCTTTGCCGTGCCGCCAAACCTTTGACTGTTTTATCCAAAACATCCAAAGACGACTTGACTGATTTGATACCGGCAACTGCACCGCCTACCGATGCGCCGATGGTAATGCCTAAAGAAAAACCGCTTGCCATATGACTGCCTGCAATTTAGAATTTGTTCAAGAAAAGAAAGGGATGTCCATGTATATCAACAGCAAATATGAAACTGTGTTTGACCGCGTCAGCGACCTGGCGGCAAAAGGTCTGTTTGCCGTTTATATGCTGGGCATTGCTTGGGCTGTTATAACTAATACGCCTGCCGACCTTGCCGTCATGTTGCCCGTTCTGCTGCTGGCATGTTTTTTAGGGGCAATAGCTTGGTTGCTTGTCGGATTCATTCCTACGTTTATTGTCGGAGTGCTGGTTGGAGGTTTATCGGCTGCAACAATATTTATTAAAGACAAAATCAAAAGCCGTACCGCGAACGGCACGGCTCTGAAATTCTAAATCCCGCCTCTTCGATAACCCGCCTTCATTTGGCGGGTTGCTTCTTTCTGCCAGTCTTCAAATTCATCCAGAGGCAGCGTATAAACCTCATACACGCCCCAACCGAACCACCATGCCAAATCAGCAGCGGCAGACAGCAACTGCCGCTGCGCTTCAGACTTTGAAAGAGGTGGACTATTTGTTTTGGTCGGATTCCGTGAATCGGCGAAACGTTTCCTGCAACTGTTTCCAGTCCACCAAATCCAAGCAATCCAAGTCTTCGGGAATCATGCCTGTCATACGGGCAAACAGGGCCAGCTCCTGCTCTGCCTCATTCGTCAGATGCGAGACGGCGCGCAAATCACCCACACACAGACGGCGGACGGTTACCTGATCCAACATCTGACCCGTCGCCAGTCTGACCGGATATTTCAGTTTCACAACGGTATTTACACCCAAATCTTCTTGCAACTGCTTGGCTTCATTCATTTTCTATCTCCAAAACGTTTATAAAAATAAAAAATCACCGTATCGGTAAAGGATACGGTGATTATGTCAAAGGTCGTCTGAAACGGCTTTTAATCCGATTTAAAGATTAAGCGCCAATGTTTTTACGCATTTGGTTCAAAACGTCCTGACCGTCCACGCGGTAGATGTTTTTGAACGCGTTGTAGTACAGCACTTCACGACCGCCGACGACTTGGCGGACTTCTGTTGCCTGGTAGGTTGAGCTGAATTCCGCCTTTTCCTTCGGCTTATAACCGCCCAAGGCATTTTTTGAAAACATTGCTGTTACCGTGGTAACAATAGGAACTTCTTCCGCCAAACCTGCTGCATTAAAGGTTTGCAGGTTACCGCGTACCATCAGTTGCACGGCCTTGAATGGGTTGGATGCCTTTTTCGCCACCTCGGGATAAAAGCTGTTCCAAGTAACTTCGCCTTCCAGTGCCTCAACGCCGTTTGGCAGTTTGATGGTACCGACCATACCCAGACCGGTATGGTCGTCCTGACCAAACTCAAACTCAGGCAGCTTAAACTCGGAAGCATTACCCAAAAGGCTGTTACCGTCGATATAGATGTTGGCATTGTAGATTGCATTGATTGCAGACATATTTCTTCCTTTTCAGACGACCTTAGTTAGCCGATACCAGATTGACAAGATACTTGCGGGTCATCACGCTGGCATTGGTCAGACGCTCGGCCGGCAGTTTAGGCGTGTAGTCGTAAACAATCGGCACTTGGCCCTTACTGAACGCATCCGGAAGGTCGTAGTCATAGTCCAAACCAACCGAGAAACCCACGATGGAGGGCAGCGTACCCAAATAAGTACGAACCGTCTCAATCAAACTGTCGATTAACGCATCATCAATCGGTTTGTCGACATATTGCAGCTCAGCACGACGGATAGACTCGTCAATAATGTCGCCGGTGCGTTGTGCCACTTCGAAATTTTTAATATGCGATGTAGTCGGGAAGCAGGCAAGGCGGTTCCCCCACATTCGATAGCCCGTGCCATAGCTGTTGAATACAGTCGTAATGCCTTTTTCATTCAGACGGTTGGTTTCAGACTGTGGGTCGTCCGCACGGGCGGTCAGACCGATTTCCACACCCGTTACGCCCAAGAGCTCGCGGTTGGAGATGCTGAACCAGTAGCCCTGTTCCACATCGGTTTTCATTCGCAATCCTGCCGCATGGGTGGCAAGGTTTTCAAGACCGAGCAAACCGACGACATGTGGATAAAAGAGCTGGCAGCGGTCGGACGATGTCTGAAAATTAATCGTACCCAACGGACCACGACCTTCGAGAGCTTTGCTCAGGCTCGTACCTTGCGGAGCAGCCACATAAGCAATGGCCTTCAGCTTGCCCGCAATGACTTCCATCGCCGCGCGCACATTGGCATGGCGATCAAAATCAGGCGCAATAATGATTTTGGCGTCCGCGCCTTGGCGGTTGAATCCTTCCGTCAGCAGCTCTAATCCGGTCCGTTTGCCTGTAGCGGCAACGTAAGCACCAATGATGTCGGCAGCCGGAACCTTGGTCGGGTCGGTATAGGTATAACTGATTTTGGGCGAGTTAGGTTTGGTTTTGTAGGTAATCTCACCTGTCAGGGTGTTGATGGTGTAGTGCGTGTTTTCGGTCAGCGTATTGCCGCCGTCCGTCAGTGTGTAGCCGCTTTGCAGAGCAGGCTTGGCAGTTTTGGCCGTCAAGGTGTCAGGATCAACCGTCAATACTTCGTTGCTGACGCTTGTCTTATGTTTGGCGGGGTCGCAAACATTGACGACATAGGCGACACCGCTGCCGTAGCGCGTCCAAATGTGTGCGGCATCCGGCAGGGTAAAGCCTTGAGCGGTCAGCTCACCGCCGAATTGGCCAAAGTCTTTCTTCGTTTGACATACCGTCAGCTCATTGACCGCTCCGACCGGCGCAGTGCCGATTATGGCGGTAATTGCGCCGTCAACGGTATAGACGGGATTGGAGCCGCCGTCGATGCGAATGGTCTCCGTGCCGTGATGGTAGGCTGCTGCCATTATGGATACTCCTATTTTTTAGGTTTTAAATCGGGATTGAGGTCTTGGTCGGGGCGGCGGTAGGCGGCGGCATTGAAGAGGGGACGTTTTTCCTCACGGCAGACTTCAACCTGCTGAGTCTCAGTCTGCAAGACAAGCTGATACTGCCATGCGCCCGCATCCTCAGCTAAAAACTCCTCACTGATCAGGTGGCAGGGCTGGCAGTTCGGCGGCGCAAAACCAACCATAGCAAGACGTGTCTCATCTAAAATCACCAGCGTGCCGTCATCCGCATTAAGGCTGCTGCCAAAAACGGTCAACATCAGCCTGACATCGCGCTGCTGCGCAATACGACCGAGCTGCTCGATTTCGCCAAATTTGCTGCCGCCGTAGCCGACCAAGATTGCCCCGACGGGATGGATAAATTGGTATTCGGACGGACGCTCGGGGAAAGCCTCAACGCTGACCCACGGGATAGCGGCCTGCAAATGCTCTACTACCGCATCAATAATCGGACGTGTCGCGCTCATCAGTAGCCTCCCAAATCCATTTTGTCGCGCACTCGGACGTGATATGCGCCCGGCTCAGGTTGCGACAGCTTGTCCAATGTGGCGATACCGATATGGATTTTGCCGTCGCGGATAGACTCAAGTGTTTTAATCGTCGTGTTGTAGGCGGTTTCCAGCGGTTTCGGAAAGTCGGCGCGGTTGATTCGGCGGCTGTGCAAAAAATGGCGGGCAATGTTGATGCATAAAGGCTGCAACACCGTCGGCGTTTCCGCCAAAGGCAGCACATATCTGCCACGCAGGTATCCGTCCACCAAATCGCAGGCATAACGCACTGCCGCATCAATGACCTGAGCGTCGGGTTCCGTCCCGCGCGCATTGTCGTTGGTCAGTTGCACCAACTCCATTTTGCCCATCGCAGCCGTCAAATCATCCGCGCCGATATACATGGCTTACTCCGCCTCTTCGGCTGCTGCCGGTTTTTTACCGCGTTTCGGCTTTTCAACTTCGCCCGCAGTACCTGCATCATCTGACGGCGTATCTTCGGACGGTGGGGTGTCATTTTGTTGCGCATCCAGTTCTTCGCCGGTTGTCAGTGTCGGGGTAACGTGTGCCGCGACTGATTCGTACTGTTCCGGCGTTAATTCGACCGCTTCGCCAGCTTCGACGCGAAATTGGTTGCCTTGGGTGTTTTCCAAAATCAACGGAGTGTTTGCAATATAAACTTTAGCCATGATCAGCCTTTCAAGAATACTTGGATGACTTCGCCCGCCGCAGTTGCCGCAGAGCGCGCCGTACCGGCAATCTTGGCATTACCTGCCGCCTTGACTGCCGCGCCTTGCGCATCGGCTGCTACTTCATCGCCGACGGCAATCGTGCCGCCTGCCTCGACTAAGGCGATACCCAATACATCGACAGCCAACATTTCGCCCGCATCCGCATCCAAAGTAGCAGTACCCAGCACTTTCACACCGGCGGCTGCCTGTTTGCCTGCGAAATCCACAAAGCGGTTTTTGACCACCTTGCCTGATGTTTTGACCGTGGTTACCAAGACCACTTGTTTCGTTTGTGCCATTTTTCTCTCCACAGGTCGTCTGAAGCCTTTCAGACGACCTTTTACTTATCAAGCAACCGCGTTTTCGAACAGGAAACCGCATGCACCGCCGACCACCGCCGCTTTGCGGATGTCGGTATAGCGCGCGTATTCCACCTTGCCGCCGACTTCTTCGTAGCGGTCGACTACCGGCATACCGCGACGGCGGAAGGTATAACCGAAGCTCGGCTCACCCTCGTCATTGCCACCGGAAGCCGTATGCGGACGCACAATCAGGCTGGCGAATTTGCCCCAAATATCTTGGGTGGCCTTATTGGCGGCAGGCGTAGATACCGCCTCGCCGACGATGATGTCGTCCAGCTCCAGCAGATTTTTCAGCTGCTCGACCGTGAGCAGGGACTTGCGTTCGTTTGCACCCAGCGCACCGATGAGCTTCTCGTGGCGTTTCAATGCCGCCAACACGCTTGCACCGACCACCAGCACCGACGGGCGTACACCGCAGCCGGCACGCACCGTTTCGCGGGCGGTTTCGATGTCTGCCAACGGATCAGAGTTTTTATCGCTCCATTTTTGGGTGGCGGCCAAGTCTTTGCTGAAACCGGACTGATAAGCCGATTTGTTTTGCAGGAGGGCGGCAGTTTCGATTTCCTGACGCAGCTGCACGCCCTTGACCGCACGGCGTGTTGCCTTGGCGCGCTCGTCGTACATGGATTCTGCTTGTTCGCGGTAATCCACACCGGCGGCCAAATCATGCTCTTCCAACACGACCGGCATAAAGCTTGGCGAGTCCAGCGTAATCACATTCGATGCCGCACCGACCGCACGTTCGGTCTGATACTCGACAAACGAACCCTTGCCGAACACCGGCACACGCACGCCTTCTTTTTCAGTAAACACCACCGGGAAGATTTTCTCGGCAATAAAATCCGCCTGCTTGTAGCCCAGTGCGAGATTGGTCAAAACCGGATCAAGCTGGCCGCGCAGGCCGCGCAAATGAGATGCACTCATGTTTTATCCTTTTTTAGGTCAAATGCGACGACATCGTCGCATTTGACGGGTTGATGATTTAAGCAATAGTACGGCGGGCAGCCTCTTCGTAAGGGATACCTTCCTTCGCCGCCAATGCCAATGCACGTTGGTGATGGCTCAAGGCTTCCGGGTCCGACGCTTCGGCAAAGTCTGCCGCCAATCCCGACGGCGTTTCACCTTTAGCCATCTCGCCGCCCTGAATCTGCTTGGGCAGCACGGCAGTAAAAAACGCACGCAGCGCAGCAGACAAAGGCTGCTTCTTACTGCCTTCGCCGAAGTCGGCAGTTACGTCGTCAGGGTATTCGGCAAAATCCAAAACCTTGACGACCAAATCCTTGTCGGCAGGTTTCAGACGACCTTCTTTAACCAAGCCTTCAGCAAATTCGGCATTCTGCTCATGCGCACCATCGCGCAGGGCGGTATGCTGCTCGTCTTGCAGCTTTTTCAATTCCGCTTGCGATTCGGCGGCCTTCTTCTCGGCAGCTTCGCGGGCGGCCTTTTCGGCTGCAAGTTCTTGTTCCAGCGACATAGGGGTCTCCTTGTTTTCATGGTTTTCTGGGGGTGGGGGTGATTCGGTAAATTCGGCAGGCGCATGGGTTTGAGGCACGGCAGCCAATTCTTTAATTGCCTCAATTTGCCAGTCAGGCAGCACTTTATCGGCTTCTTCCAGACCGAAACGGCCGATAAACCAGTCTCTGAAACGGCTTAATAACGAGGCTGTCTGAAGGTGTGCGTCTTCGGCAAACTCGACATAAACTTCGCCCTCGGCAAAACTGATGGCGGACAAACCCTTGACTGCGGGCGGTTGCGCGCCCAAAAAGCCGACATGGCGTAGCGTCCAAACACCCGGTTTAGGATTGTTCGGGCTGGTTGGCGGGTAAAAACTTGCCGACACTTTTTTATATCGTCCGGCTTTAACCAAATCCGCAAAGCCTTCATCAACTTGGGCAAAGTCCGCCGTCAGCACGCCGTTTTGCACACCAAGCGACTTGACCCAGCCGTAGGCGGGCGCATCTGCCTTGGGATGCCCGACCACAATAGGAGCCTCATGCACCTTCGGGTCATATGCTTGGGCAGCGGCAGCAAGGTCGGCCTCGGTAATCGTTACCGTATTGCCGTTTGCATCGGTACGCGTCCCTGCACGGAAAATTTCGTAAGACATAAAAAAGCCTCATCGGATGAATGAGGCTATTGTGGCAAAGGCCGTCTGAAACCGCTTTTAATGCGGCTTAAAGAATGATTGTTCAAAAAGGCGTTAAAATCGCGTTTTTAGCGCGTTTTACCATTGGGATAGGCAAACCCTTATCCAAGCCGACAAATGCGCTAAAAAAGCGGTCAGGACAAATCCTGACCGCTATCTTGAATAAATCGGGTAATCACACAAACAAATCTCCCTGATTTTTTGCCCGCTCCGCCAACCCGACCTCCTTGACGATGCGGTAGATGTGCTGGACGGTCAAATCATATTTGCGGGCAAGCTCCACATGATTCTTGCCGTTAAACTCCTTATAAATCTTCAGGTCGCGCTCGGATACCCTGCCCAAAAGGTTTTTGGGAAAATAAATCAACTGCCCGCCCCAGTTGCTGGTCAGATGATGAGACAGCTTTTTAGATACCTCGACCGCCTGCTGCCGCTCCATCGGCAATACCGACATCAAGCAGGCGACCGCCTGGTCTTCCAAATCCGCCACCAGCTCAGGCACTCTGTTGTCCGCCATTTTCCACCCTCACTTTCCATTTCTTCAAATGCTCGATGACCCGTATCGCGTCATCAGTTCCTAACCATCCATGATAATCTATGCCCGTCATGCGTTTGACAAATCGAGCCAGGCTCAATTCAGACGGGCTTCGCACCGCGCCCAAATGGTGCAGCTCCAACCAAAGCGCACGTATCTTTTTGACCTGCGCCTCCATCATGCGGTTTGGCATATGCACCGGCAAATCAGGCTTGCTTGATGTCGCCTGCGCTTTTGTGGTAACCACAAAACCCCGCATCTTCATCGCCCGTACGGCAAGCTCCAGCTCTTCAACCGACAGTTTGGTACTGCTCGTCTTGCCGCATGACAGGTTGGCGAGCAGCGCGCGGTATTCGCCATCGTCCATCATCAACTGGGTTTTGGCCACATGGATGAGCCGTATCAACCGCTGTTTTTTCTGAGCACGGGTTTCCATTTCCAGACCCCTAAGAACCTCAAAAAAGTGAAACAACGTTTCACTTTTTTCAAGAAAATCAATAAATAATGATATTCTATTCGGGATTTTTGCGCAGTGCAACTAAAACGGAAGGACGCAAAAAAGGTCGCCTGAATCTCTTCAGACGACCTTTTAAACATCAGCGGCTTTAACGGTTCACCGCTTCTTTCAACGCCTTGCCTGCACGGAATTTAGGCGTTTTTCGTGCCGCGATGGTCAGCGGTTCGCCCGTTTTCGGGTTGCGGCCTTTGCGCTCGGCAGATTGGGCGGTGTGGAACGAGCCGAAGCCGACCAACGTAACGTCTTTGCCGTCCTTCATCGCCTGCGTTACCACGCTGACAAACGCATCGACAAATTCTGCCGCATCGCGTTTGTTCAATTCCGCCTCATCGGCGATGGCTTGGATTAATTCAGATTTATTCACTTTTTGACTCCTATTTAGGTTTAAATGCGGCAGACCGTGCCGCGCGGTTTATTGGATATTGAATAACTCCAGCTCTTTGCCGGTTACCTGTCGAATTTCTCGGTTAAGGATGGCCAGACACAAAAGGCCTGCACTTTGGGCGATGCTGCCACCGTCTTCGTCATCCTTCGGCATCGGTTCGTCCGAAGTCAGCTTGACAAACAGGCCACCCGACTGATCGCTGATGAGGATATTTACCGTCGCCATGTTCACACCTTCGCCACATCCAAATTCATCAACTGATACTCCCCATCCTCGCCGCGCTGATACACCCGCACAAACGGCTTGCTGATATGCACCTGCAAACTGTCGGAGAGCGCGTCCATCGCCCGTTGCCATTTTTCGTCGGTGATTTGCAGGCGGCGCAGTCCGAGTACGCGGGCAGTGCTGATATTGCCTTCCTTATCCACCTGAAACGCCGCGTTAATCAGCGTTTTCAATTCCGTGCGGCTGCCTTCCGTCCATTCGTTGATACACTCATCAATCAAGGCTTTGGCGGCAATCAAACCTTCGTCAAATACCAACGTATCCTGCATGGCAAGGTTGACGCGGTACGCGCCGTCGAAGCTGTGCAGGCTGATATTGCCTTTCTTGCCGCCGACATTTACGTCGTAGCGGTCGGCACTCAACTGCACAAACGCGGCAATATCGTCCATCGCCTCGCGTTTGAAAGTGATTAAGTCATCCTGCACGGCGCGCGCTTTGGCAGCAATTTCCAGCACCAGCTCGTCACGCAGCAGGTCGATTTCTTTAATATTGGCCAGAGGCACGAGATTACCTTTGGCATCCTGTTTGTATTCTTTCATGTCAACGCTATTCATTTTGTTTTACCTTTCTGCCTTGCGGCATTAATCCTTTTACACTCATCCACTGACCGGTGGCGTGGTCCGTGTATCCAATCCCTGTCCATGCAAGGGGATCTTTCCAGCAGGCTGAGTGTCTGTTTGAGTTTGGCGGCCTGCGCTTTGCCGTATTCGGTCGGACGGTGCTTCTTTTCCAATTTCGGCACCATCCTGATTTCGGGCGGCGGCAGGTGTTTGATAAGGTCGGCAGGGTTTGGCCACTCTGACGAGGATGCCGCGATAGCTCTAAAGGCTGCCTGTATCCTGATTCCGTCCTGTTCCGGTTGCCACGGCCGGCCGCTCAGTATGCCCAACCAAAGTTCGGCGACTGCCGTCAAATCCGCCGAGGCAGGGCGGCCTTTGAGGTTTAAGGCGGCGAGCATCATAAAACCCTGCGCGATTGCTTTTTTCAGCCAGCTATTGTTGTCCTCCATTTGACCACTCCATCAAATCGCCCAACCCGCTCCTCAATTTGGTACTTACCCCCTCTCCCACGTGAGAGGGCTGTTGAGAGGGCAAAACCGCAATTCCCGCCGTCTTTTCGGGCGACCAAAACGTGATGTTTTCCAATAAATAACCGTGGCTGGTCAGCGGCGGTGTCAGCTTTCCCGCATCCCGTGCTTCAAGGCATCGTGTTGCAGCCCAAATCCAAGCCTCGCGCGGGGCTGGGTAAGTTTTGCGGTTGCGGACAATCTGTCCGTCCCGTATCATCGGCGCAATCTCGCCGATGAGCTTTGAAACCCGGTTAAAACTTAAATCCTTTTCGGAGGGGCGAAACAGCGTCAGATACCGCAATACCGCCTTAAAAAGGTCGTCTGAAATGCCGGTCAGGGCAATCAGAGCTTCGCGGGCATCGTCATGGGCGATTAATACATCCAAGCTCATCACCGCACCGCAGGTAGGGCAGCGTACTTTCATGTTCTCGCCTCCATCAAACTTTTAAGGCTGCAGTAAACCAAGTCGGAAAAATCAATAGCTGCATCACATGCCCGATTACCATCTTCTACATCCACCGGAGGGTAATAAAACAACCCGTTTTTCCAAGATGTATTTGCGGCGACAACCGCATAAACTTCTTCAAGCGTACAGCCCTCATTCAGCTCTTTACTCAGGTAATCTGTATCGCCTTCTTGGTTACCCAAAGCGGCATCCTGAGTAATCTTGATAATGCCGTCGCGGGCGATATTTAGATAAATTGTCATCTCGCCGCCTCCAAATCCTTACGGCTCAAGCACCGCAATGCCGTCTGAACCACATCCTCAACTTCATCCGATAGTTGCGACGACACGTACATCATCACAAACTGACCCGATACCGTTGTCAGCTCGGCGGCAAGATGACCGCCTTTCTCCCGCCAAACTGATACTTTTATTTTGCTGTAATCCCTGTTCATTTTTCTGCTCCAGCGGGCTCCAAAACCACGCCTGTTATTTTGTCTATCTCGCTCATCCCGCCATAAACTGCTTCCCAGTTTTTATCGGCTTCAAGCGCATCCCTTTTTTCTGCCGTTGCCGCTACCGGATGACAGGCGGCGAGCATGACGGTCAATATCCATAAACCCCTCATTTGTACTGCCCCCTGTCATAGACGTTGATCTGCATAGGCTGTTTTTGGCGGCAAGGTTCGGTCAGCATTGCCTGTATGGCCACGACGATGGACAGCAGCACAATTACAATGGCAAATTCGATTTCATCTTTTTTCATGATTTCCCCTTTATTTTTCAGACTCTTCCGATTCATCGATACCGGCCAGAACGGCTAACTCCACTATATCCTGCCAAGTCAATACAAACCGCTTCCCAGTAGCTTTACTGACGACCATCGGCTCACATCCCACAGAGATTTCCATCGTGTATTCCATGCTGCCGACTTTCCCGGTAGCTACCTGTTTTCTAAGTGGGAGCAGCAAGTGATTGGGGTCAATAAATTTTCCGAATTTGTTATCCATCTCACACCCCCCGTACCACATCGCCGTCAACCATCTCAAAACCAAGCTCCGCCGCCTGATTCATCGCTGCCGCCACCAAGTTGTTGACCGCCAGCGGATAGAGCAGGCTGTTGGTTTCCAATCCCTTGCTCGTGCGGCTTTTGACTGTCAGACGCTCGGCAACCGCATCAATCGCGCTTTTGTCTAAAATCTTCGCCATGTCCGCATTGACGCGGTCAAATTTGTGCTTGAGATAGCCTTCTAGTTTTCCGTCGGTCAGCGGCAAGAGTGTGACCACCTCGCAGCGTTGCACCACCTCGCGCACCGCAGGATTGTTTTCGCTAAGTTTTTGCGCCAACTCCGTCTGACCGATTAAGACAATCCCGAGCAGGCGTTCAAATCCGTTTTTCAGCTCAAAAAAGCGTTTCAGGTGTTTCAAGGTCGGCAGCGGCAGACCGTGCGCCTCTTCAATCAAGAGCAGGTGTTTGTTGCCTGCTTTCGCGCTTTCCGACAAAGCGCGGTGGATTTGGCGGAAACGTGCTTCCGGACTGCGTTTCGGGCTGGCTCCAGGCGCAACCGCCTCCAAAATGGCTTCGGCGATATGTACCGCTTTGAGTGTCTTGCCCTTTTGGTCGTTGTCTTCCATTGCCAACACATAAGGCTCGATCAGGATGATTTGTCGGCCTTCGCGGTTGATGCGGTCTTGCAGGTCTTCGCGCAGTGTGGATTTACCCGCTCCACTTTCGCCGACCACCGCCACAAAACCGCCGTGGCAGGCCGTCTGAAACATCGCCTCGCGCACATAGCGCACATCCGGCGTCATATACACATCGTCCGCAGACTGGATTTCGTCGTTAAACGGGTCGCGGAATAAGCTAAAATGTTGTTTTGCCGCTTGGTTTAAAGTTGCTTTTCGTAGTAACATCTCATTGTCCTTGTCTTCGTAAGTTGCTTGGGCAGGTGCGGCTTCCGGCTCGTTTCTCAGGCTCGCTGGGATTTCCGCACCATTCGTTTCAAAAAATTGTTTCAATTTCCTTCGCAGCTCGGCTGCGTTTTTTTTCGGCCATTGCCCGTGATTGACTACCGCCACCAGCATCGGCTTGCTGCATCCGATTTCGGCTGCTGCGGCGGCATAGGATTTGCCGATTTGCTTAAAGGTCTGTTTCATGCTTTCCCTTTTTTCAAATGCGACGACGTCGTCGCATTTGCCTAACCGGTTTTATGCAGTTTCAGACGACCCATCGTCTTAAGCCTGTCGTAAACCTCGTCCAATTTGCTCTCGACCACGCCTTCCGGGTAGTGTTTGAGGATGACCGCCATCGCCGGTTTCCAGTCGCCGCCGTCTGCCTCGACGCGGGGTTTTAAGCGTTTGGCGATTTCGACCTTGCTCAATACCTGCTCAGAGACTTCCATCCGGTTGTACGCCATCTGCTGTCCCTGTTTGGGCATAAAGAGCGTATTGCGCGCGGCAAGCGTATCTTCCTGATGTTTGTACGGGTCGATTTCGCCGCCGAATGGGACTGCTTTGCCTTTGCGTTTGGCGGCTGCCTCCTCCAGCGTTTCCGCCCCCATCGCCAGCTTGTCCAGCTCTTTTCGATGCTGCTGCGCGTCCGTATCGGCAGGAGCTTTGTATTCCGCCCCGATGACTGCCGCATCAGCCCTGAAGCCCATCTCGTCAAACACCACTTCGGGTACGGATACCCAAACCTCGTTACCCTCCTCGTCATAAGTGGCGACCCGCGCCCCGTTTACCTCCCAAGGGTTCTTACCGACCAAAACCTTCTGACCGACCAAAATCCCCTGGATGCCTTTCACGCTATATACCCGTCCGCCGAAGCGGATTTCCAAATCCGCCGAGACTTTCGCCTCTTTCGGCGCGCTGATGGCAAGCTCTCGGCAATAATCCGCAGGCGGCGGCAGGATGAGCTGCTCGGGTTTGATTTTGTTCCAGGCCTGATAGCGGGTCATGCCGTGGCGGCTGTGCTTTTGCGTACCGTTGTAGTAACGCATCCACCGTTCCGATAAAGCATTGAGCTGGTCGATGTCGTGTACCTCGGTAAAGCGCAACCCGCTCTCAAATGCCGTTTCGACAATATCGTTGGCTTTTTCTACTTGCCCTTTGGCTCTCGGATTTCCCGGCTTGTTGATTTGCACATGCACATCCAACGACTTGCACAAATTTTTAAACGCCGCCGAAGTATTCGCGCTGCCCGGGTCAAGCATGACCATGCGTGGTACGCCGCGAAACGGGTCTTTTAGCGAGTCTGCCTTTTGCTGCATCATGTAGATGAAAAAGTCGCAGAGGTTCGCGCTGGTCTCGCCGCCGAAGTAATAACGCACCGCAATCGTGCCGGAGGCATGGTCTGTCCCCGTGTACCGCCAGACGCGGTCGTTTTCGATTTTGACGACGTTTTTCGGCTTGTTTTTATAAAACTCCTCTTCCTTCATGACCCGCAGCCCCGTATCCTTGCCCTGACGGGGCAGGTAATACAAAACGCACAAACTCGGGTCGATTTGCCAACAATGGTTCGGATGCTCTGATTTCATCCGGCTGACCGGTTCGGGCTGGAGCAGTTGGTCGGGATGCAGCTTGTACTCTCGTAAAGCCCGGGTAATGGTGTTTTCAGAAAGGTGGATGACTTCCCCCGTTTCCTCATCAATCCGCGCCGCCTCGATTTTTCCGTTGGCGCGCAGCATTTCCACCGCCTGCCGCACCGACATCAACCGCTTGCCGTTGCGCCTCATCGCCTCCACCAAAACCGCCGAAATCAATTTGGCTTCTTCCGGCTTCAGCTCCGTCTTGCCCGCATCGCTACGCCGTTTGCGCGTCGGCTTGACGCTGACTGCCTCCAGCTTGCGGTATAGCGTGGCAAGGCTGATGCCCAATTCCTGCGCCTGCTGCTTAAGATATGCAGAGCGTGCGCCGCGTCCCATTGCTTCCGCCTGATTCTCGACTGCCTTAAGACGCTCAATCATTGCCGGATTCATCGCCTTCTCCCGTTTCACCGCCCAACCATTCCGGCACATTGTCTGTCGGTGCTTCGGTCGGTAGGGCATAGCTTTCGCGCAGTTGCTCGCAGTCCAAAATAATTTGATTGAGCGTGCCGACCATCTTCGCGCGGTGGTCAAATCCATGCGCCTCGCCGTGAGCCGCTATCTGTTCAAACATCTCGCGCAATCGGCTGATTTGCGAGCGGATACCGACTTCCAAGCTGCCAAGCTGCATCGTTAGTTCGATGCCCACATCCGCAGGTTTAGGCTCTTTGACACCCGTCTGCTTTTTCGACAGCTTTTCCGCCAGCTCATCGACCTTTTTATTTTTATCGGCAATCACCTTGTCTTTTGCCTCCGCCGTTTCGCGGCTTTCTCGCAGGGCGACGCGCAGCTCCTTGACCGTCATACGGTCAACATCGTCAAAAGTGTTGCCGTTGACCTCACCGCCTTCGGCAAGCTCCAACAAAGTGTCGTCGTCTTCAACCAGCAGCTCGAGCAGTTTGGATTTGCCCAACGTCATCAGCTTAGGCTGCACCTGTTTCATTTTCGGGTCGATAAATCGGAGGGTGGCATTCATCAATCTTTGAGATTCCCGCCGTCCGAGGCCGAATTCTTTTTCAGCGATTTCGGCAAAACGCCCATGCGGCGTATGCTCTTTGATGATGATCAGCGCGCGCCCCAGCTCAAACATCCCTTCCATCGTTTGGCGTACCGCAAATCGTCCGCGCTCAATCCATACCGTCTCGTTGTAGGCCTCGCCGTTCGAAAACTTGTCCATAACCTCCATACTGTGGATAGCCAGTTCGTTTGCCGTTGCGCCGACCGTATGTCCTAAAATTTCTGTTGCCATTTCTTTTACTCCTCAAATGCGACGACGTCGTCGCATTTAGTAAATTCGGTTTTCCAATTCTTGCAAGCGCGCATTTAACCGCTCTTGCTGTTTTCTAAATCGCTCTGCGATTTGCAGGGTTTTGATGCCGTAGGCGTAGTTTCCGTTATCCAACTTGACCACCAACCCAGAAGCAATCAAATCATCGAGATCCCTACTGATTTGTGTTGGTGTCATCCCCAGCCCAACCGATAAATCTTTATTACTCAGGCCAATAATTGGATGTTCATCAAGCGCGATAAAGACCCTCAATAGTCGCTGTACCCTTTTACTTTCTGCCATATCGACTCCTACGCTGCGTCTTGTTTGGACTTAAGCCCGAGTTCCAGCGCGATTTGATGCGCCTTCCCCCGATTTGCCTTGACGGTTCCGTTCAGAATGCGGGACACGTACGTCGGGTCATAGCCACGCGCCATGCACCAATCCTTCATCGTTTCGCCGCGCTCTCGGAAACCTGCTTTTATTTTTTCTGCTTTCACGGAATATCTCCTGTTTGGTTCTCGTGTTAAAATCCTGATTGTTTAAATCTTTAAACAATCTTGTATCAAACTTGATGCAAGTATAATAGGAATATTTCTAGCTAGCAAGATTATTTCTAGTTTATTTTTAAGGATTAATTCTATGAGTTTGATTTTTACTGGAAATATTCGTGAACTTCTTGCGAAAGAAGAGCTGACTATCGCCGAATTTGCCGATTTGATAGATGAAAAAGTATCTAGGGTAAATGATGTTTTAAGCGGAAAACAGCGTCCACCATTTGATATGGTGGAAAAAATATTGAGCAAATTTGATGTTGATGCAAACTGGCTGATTTCTGGAAAAAAGAATAGTAAAAGGAATATTTCTAGGTTGACGGCATTGTCAGACGATTACGCCTATATCCCCATGTTCGATGTAGAAGTATCTGCGGGCAACGGCACGACTGCCTACGGTGTAACCGACCCCGCCAATCATCTGGCATTCAGAAGAGAATGGCTGCTCCAGCGCGGCTTGCATGAGCAAGACCTCAACATCGTTACAGCCAAAGGAGACAGCATGGAGCCGACCATCAGCAGCAAAGACACGCTGCTGGTTGATACCTCCAAAACCAATCCGCGCGATGGCCATATCTACGTCATCCGCAGCGGCGACGTGTTATGGGTAAAGCGAGTCCAACGACAAATCGACGGCAGCCTGCTCTTGATTTCCGACAACACGACCTATCCGCCTATGCCGCTGATGTTGTCAGACCATCCGGACATACAGGTTATTGGCCAAGTGGTTCAGATTTCAAAAGACCTGAACTAGTCACAATCCAAAAGGGAAATAGAATGAAAATACTCGCTTTATTAGTTGCCGCCACCTGTGCTTTATTTGCGTGTAGCGGTCAATATGAAGAGCAACCGGCACCTGCCCAGCCTCAAGAGCAAGTTCAATCCGAATTGAAAACCATGTCGGCAAGCTATGCCGAATATCAAGCAGCAGCCAATAAAGGGCTTGCTGACCAAAAAACCGGCCTGACCTTGCCTGAACATGTAGCTCCAACCGATAAGACTGAAGGGAAGAATCTGCTGCATGATTTTTCAGACGGCCTCACATTAACCGTTGATACCGATAAAGCTGACAAAATCACTGCTGTCCGAGTAGTCTGGAACACAGATGCGTCGTCTGAAAAAACAGAAAAACTGGCCAAAGCCGCTGCTGCTCTGATTGCAGCAACCGCTCCGGAAGATCACACCCTGTTACGTGACACTAATGAGCAAATCAAAATAGCGATTGACAACCATAATGCGAAAAAAGACCCAACCCGTGAATGGGCGCGTGGTGGGATTGCTTATGAAGTCACTGTTACCAATTTACCGAGCGTGGTTTTGACGGCGAAACCTGAGTAACCTGCATTACAGTCACAGACTGTTTGATCATCCGATAATGATGTGCCCCAAACTTGTCTTTAATAGAAAGCAATTCTCTCAAAATCAGTTTTATCCTCCTTAAAAGATTAGTTACTTCAGAGTGCAGCCTGCATGTAGAAGACCTGAAAAATATAGGGAAAAACGGAGTATTCAAAATGGAACAGTCCAATTTAAACCTTGATAGACAATCTGAAACTGAAACGTTCACCATTTCGTATAATTCTGCTGATGCCGATTTACAGAACCATCGGCTAAATGCAGGAGATTTAGCAACAGCCATTAAAGAAATGAATGACTTATTGGTAAAATCTGATAAGGTCTTAAATGGGAAAAAACGAAGTTTTGAAGTATTTGTAGAAGCGCCTGCAAAAGAGGGATCACTCGGTGTTCAATTTTTAGTAGAAATGTTGAATCCTGAGAATGCTATGCCAGTTTTAGCCGCCGTTGGTGTGGTAGGAGGACTAGTAAAAACAACTTTTGATGTTGCTCGTGAAATGAATGGGCATACTTATCTTGATATTGAAACATGCGAAGATTCAGATGATGCCACAATTAAATTGGATGGGAAGACTATTACCAGCCATGAGGATGTAGCGGTTTTGATATCCTATCCGGAAATCAGGGAATCCATTAAAAAGATTGTGACTGTACCTTTAGAAAACCATGAACAACCGGAATTTAAAATTTTTAAATCTACTTCTACTGATACCGAAACCAGTGAAGCAAAAATCGAAACCGTCTCATTTGATGAAAAAGCAATCAAAGCAATTAGTCAGCTGAATACTCAGAATAAAGACCCTCAGATAGTTACCTTGAAAGCAGTCATCACTTTCGTCAAAATTAATTTTACGGGCAAGAAAGGCTGGAAAATTAAATTAGACGGGAAAGAAGTCCCTGTAGAAATCAAAGACGACAATTTTTTTCTCCGAATTAAAAAGGCTACTCTTTCTTTTAAAGATGGAGATGAATACAATGCCGTATTAGAGCGTACATCACGATTTGATGGTAAAACCAATCAGGAAAAATTCAGTTATGCACTGATTAGCGCCAAGAAAAAGCGTAAACCTAAAAAATAATTTGTATAGGAATGAGAATGGCTGTTGTAGATTTTGTGTACAACAATCTGCTTTGGATAGGGATAATTTTGCTTATCCCTGTTTTCTCACGTCTAATGAAAATCATATTTTTCGAACTTTCCCTCTTCTTCAAACCTAACCATAAACTTACTATTCGACATTTCCATGAAGGCGCATTAAAAGACGAAATCACAATAGACCTCAATGCTAATGAACCACTTGTCAGACAAATCAAGCGTATAAAACAGGGGGCAAAATGAATTCTGAAACAAATAACGTTGCCTCAGTACCTAAGGGTCAATATGCCATTACAGCAGGTTGCTCTACGCTAGTTATTTGGGTCATCAATAATATCTTGCCTTCCAATCTAACAGAAATATTAATTGGTATCTCCCCCATTTTGGGTTCAATCATTGCATATTTTGTTTCTCTAGCCATTGCACAATGGGGATATACCCCAGAAGAAATTAAAATACGAAGAAAGTTGAAAACAGATAAAAAGAGTTTGGAGAAACTGTTGGATGATGCCAAAAAATATCCTCACCGTTATGAAGAATCCTATATCAACCAATTAAAACAAGAATTACAAGAAACCAATCTGGAATTGACTCGAGTTGGGCGAAAATCTTTAGAGCAAAATAATACAGACAAGTAATTTTAACCCCCTTTAAAAGCCCATTCAGACGACCTTTCCTAAAATCCCTGTATTGATTTCAACCTCAATACAGGGATTTTTCTATGTCAGACAAATTCAACCAATTCATCAACCGCGTCCTTTCTCACGAGGGCGGTTACGTCAACCATCCCAAAGACCCCGGCGGCGAAACCAATTGGGGCATCACCAAGCGTACCGCGCAGGCAAACGGCTTTACCGGCTCCATGCGTGCCATGACCCGCGAACAGGCTATCGGCATTTACCGTAAAGCGTTTTGGGAGCGTTACCACGCCGACAAAATGCCCGAAGCGGTCGCTTTCCAATTTTTTGATGCCTGCGTCAACCACGGTTACGGCAATGCCGCCCGTATGCTCCAACGCGCCGCAGGCGTGCCGGACGACGGCATCATCGGCGAAATCAGCCTCAAAGCCATCAATTCCCTCACCGAAAACGACCTTTTATTGCGGTTCAACGCCGAGCGTCTGGTCTTTTATACCAAGCTCGGTACGTTCACGTCTTTCGGCAAAGGCTGGGTCCGCCGCGTCGCGCAAAACCTGATCCACGCATCAGCGGACAACATTGATTAAAAAAGGAGCAATCATGTCAAAAAAGTCTTTACTCGCCCTAATGGCCGCCGTGATGTCTCCCAGTTTCAGCGTCGATCTGGGCATTCGTTCAGCTATACCTTCTCAGGGATGTCGGACGATGCCTCACCGTCCAAGCGGGGTAGCGGCAGCGAAACGCGCCGCGAAGAAAAACCGTCAAAAATGACCGGCTTTTTCCGATGGCTGGGCGGTTTAGTCTCCAATCCCGCAACCGGAAAAATCAGCCATACCAAATTATGGGCAAACGTTGCCGCTGCAGCGATGACCTATAAATTCTCGCTCTCGCCAGATGCCCCCGAATGGCTTTGGTGGGCATACGGCGCAATGGTCGGCGGCTACGCCTTAATCAAACGCAGTATTGCCGCCGTACCGCAGTTGGCGGAAATCAAAAAATCCGCGAATCCGGAAGAATGGAGCGGCAATGATTGATTTTTTGTACAAAAACAAATCGGCATTGGCATGGCGTACATTGATTGTTTTGGGCATCTGGCTAAGCGGCTATCACTATGCTGCCGACAAAGCCGATGCCAAGCAAACCGCCCTGATTACCGCCTACCAAAACTCATCAATGGCGGCAGCCAAACAATACGCCGACGAGCTTAAAAAAGCGCAGGCGGAAACGAAGCGTTGGCATGACTTCGCGCAGCGTCAAAGCATCGAGCTGGCATCCGCCCTGAGCGAACTGGATAAAAATAAAAACACTTTACAGGAGCAAACGCATGACGCGATTAAAAAAGACGGCAATGGTTTTAACGGTATCGGCTCTAACAGCCTGCAACTCTACAACCGTGCCTTCGGATACCCCGATTAAAACCGTACCGATAGTGGATTTGCCGCCTGTATCTACCGGGCTGCTGGTCAAATACGAACGCCCCGAGCGTCCGACCGGCGGCTCACCCGAACAACTCTTAAACCATGCCGTACGTTACGGCGAATACTGCCAAAAATTGGAAGTCCAAGTCTCCGGGTGGCAGGACTGGTACACGAAAGGCCGTCTGAAAAATGACTGATTTTGCCGACCGCGCATCAGAGCGTGAAGCCATATTTTTGGAAGAGTCCCTGGCGAAACATCAAAACACACCGGAACGTGCCGACAGCCTGAGCCATTGCGAAGATTGCGGCAGCCCGATACCGGAAGCAAGGCGAAAAGCAGTCAAAGGCTGCACCCGCTGCATCGTTTGCCAAGAATATTTCGAACACGGATGGCCTTAAAAATGGAAAAAACCTTTATACACATCGAATTTTGGCAGTTGGTCGGATTTCTTCTCTCCTTCCTCGGCATCTGTTTTACCTTCGGCAAAATGCTGCTGGCGCAATTCCGCGAGCAGCAGGACGAACGCCAAAAACAGCAAGAACGCCTGCAAGGCAAAGTCGAAATCATGGAAAACAAACTGGCGGAATTTAACGCCGGCCTGCCTCTGACCTATGTTTTGCGGGAAGACTACATCCGCAATCAGGTCGTCCTCGAAGCCAAGCTCGACAATGTTGCCGAAAAACTCACTGAAATATACAAGATGGAAAGCGTAAAGAAATGATTAGCCAAGAATTGATTGCCAAACAACGCCGCGAGGGGATGCGTTGGAACATCATCAACACCCTTAATAAAGCCCGCCCGCACACCACCAGCGAGACCTTTCTGCTGGACATCATGAACGCGATTTACCCGCAGACCACCGCCACCGAACTGCGCCAGCAGCTCGACTACCTTGCCGACCGCAAAATGGTCGAGCTGAATAAAGCACCGCACGGCTTGTGGTTTGCCGACCTGACCAGTTTGGGTGTCGATATTGCCGAATACACAGTCGAGTGCCGCGCCGGTATCGCCCGCCCCGAAAAAGTGTGGAGCTGATATGGCAAAACGCAGCGTCATCGACCAGCTCCCTGAAGCCGTCCGACACGAGTTTGAGCGCAAGCTCGTCGAAAACGGCTTCGCCGACTATCAGGCATTATCCGAATGGTTGCAGCAGCAGGGCTACGAAATCAGCCGCTCCGCCGCCCATCGGTACGGCCAAAAAGTACAGCGTCGGTTTGCCGCCATCAAAAATAGTACCGAAGCGGCACGCCTGATTGCCGAAGGCGCGGCAGACGAAGGGGATACCCGCTCCGAAGCCTTAATGGCGATGTTGCAGACAGAGTTGTTTGAGGCATTGGTGCAGATTGGCGAGATGCCCGAAGACGAGTTAAACGCACTTGACCGTTTCGGGATTATGAGCGAGGGCGCGCGCAAAATCAGCGGTCTGATTACCGCCGGAACGCGCCTTAAAGAATATCAGGCAAAAGTTAAAGCCAAAGTCGAAGCCGCCGCCGAAAACGTGGCCAAGCAGGCAAAAAAAGGCGGGCTGTCCGACGCGGCTGCCGAAGCCATCCGCAAACAGATTTTAGGTATCGCATCATGACATTGCCCAAAACCGAAGACCGCACGCCATCGGCATTGCTTCCTTATCAGCAGCGTTGGTGCGCCGATAACTCTCCCGTCAAACTCTGCGAAAAATCCCGACGCATCGGTCTGAGCTGGGGCGAGGCTGCCGATACCGCCTTACTTGCCGCCTCATCTGGCGGCATGGACGCATGGTACATAGGCTACAACAAAGACATGGCTTTGGAGTTTATCCGCGATTGTGCCAACTGGGCGAAATTCTACGGCTTGGCGGCTGGCGAAATCGAAGAAACCGAAGAAGTGTTTGTTGAAGGAGACGACAAAAAATCCGTCCTCGCCTTCGTCATCCGTTTCGCGTCCGGCTGGCGCGTTACCGCCTTATCCAGCCGCCCCTCAAACCTTCGCGGTAAGCAGGGGCGCGTCATCATCGACGAGGCGGCGTTCCACGAGCAGCTCGGCGAGCTGCTCAAAGCGGCAATGGCATTACTAATGTGGGGCGGTCAGGTACACATCATCTCTACCCATGACGGTGTGGACAATCCGTTCAACGAGCTGATTACCGACATCCGTGCGGGCAAAAAGCCGTACTCCATCCACCGCATTACTTTCGACGAGGCCGTTTCAGACGGCCTCTACCGCCGCATCTGCCTGCGTTTGGGTAAAGAGTGGACGAAAGAGGGAGAGGAGGCATGGTGCAAAGAGATTCGTGATTTCTACGGCGACGATGCATCCGAAGAGTTGGACTGCATCCCTAAAAACGGCGGCGGCAAATGGCTCAACCGAGCCTTGATTGAGAGCCGTATGAGTCCTTATACGCCGGTTATCAGATACGACCAAAGCGATGAGTTCGGCCTCTTGCCCGAGCCGCGCCGCGCCGCCGAAGTAGCGGACTGGATAGCCGACACCCTGCAACCGCTGCTCGACGGTTTGGATAAAACCCGGGTTTCCTTTGTGGGTGAAGACTTTGCCCGCAGCGGAGACCGTACTGTCATCGTCCCTTTATTGCAGCAGCCTAATTTAAGCCTTAAGCCGCCGTTCGTATTGGAGTTGGGCAATATGCCGTTTGCTCAACAAGAGCAAATCATGAAACACCTGTTGCACGGCTTACCCAATCTGCGCGGAGCGGCATTGGACGCGCGCGGCAACGGTCAGTCAATCGCCGAAGCCATGCGCGACGAATTTGGCGCGGAGGTATGCGAGTCGGTCATGCTCTCGGAAAACTGGTACCGCACCCATACCGCTCCGTTCGAAGCCGCCCTCGAAGACGGCACGTTGGACGCAATCCCCAAAGACGAAGACATCCTGACCGACCTGCGCGCCTTCGAGCTGGTCAGAGGCGTGCCGCGCATCCCCGATGCACGCACCAAAGGTCAAGACGGCAAAAAACGCCACGGCGACGCGGCGATTGCCTTTGTCCTTGCCCATTACGCCAGCCGCGAGCTGAATACCGGACCGATACGCGTAGCCAGCCGCCGAATCCGCCGAAAAAGCGCATTAACCAAAGGTTATTAAGGTATTTAAAGAGTACATATCATGCCCAAACCCCACCTCAAACTCAAAACCAGTCAAGGCATCATGACCTTCAAGCCGCAGGATTTATCTGCCCATCTCGCCGTTTCCCGCCAGTTTTTCAGCGGTTTTAACGGCTGGCTGCCTAATCCCGACCCCGTTTTGCGCAAAATGGGCAGGCAAATCTCCGTTTACCGCGAGCTGATGCGCGACCCCTTGGTCGGCTCGCTGGTACGTCGCCGAAAAGCCGCCGTCGCCCGCCTCGAATGGCGGATTGAGAGCGAAGATACGCCCCAAAACGTCCGGGATTTTATTGATAGCTGGCTGGCTGAAACCGATGTTTACCGCCTGATTAAAGACGTTTTAAACGCCGTTTTTTACGGCTACCAGCCCATCGAGCTGATTTGGCGTACCGATTCTGCATGGCTGCCTGACAAAATCATCGCCAAGCCGCAAGAGTGGTTCGCCTTCAACGACGACGGCGAGTTGCGTTACATCCAAAACGGGCTGACCGATACCGTTCCTCCGCCTTATAAGTTTCTTTGCCCGACACATGAGGCAGATTATCTAAACCCATACGGCTTAGGCGATTTGGGCTTGGTTTTTTGGCTGGTCACCTTCAAACGCGGCGGCCTTAAATTTTGGATGCAGTTCACCGAGAAATACGGTGCGCCTTGGCTGATTGGTAAAGAGCCGCGTTCCAATACCCCGCAGGATACCGACAAGCTGCTAGACGCGCTCGAAGCTCTAATCGGCAACAGCGTCGGCACCATCCCCAACGATTCCAGTGTCGAAATCCACGAGGCAAGCGGCAAGGCATCATCTATTGATGCCTACGACAAGCTCATCCGTTATTGCCGCTCCGAAATCAGCATTGCTCTGCTCGGACAAGACCAAACCACCGAAAAAGACAGTACCCACGCCAGCGCGACCGCTGGTTTGGAGGTAACGGACGACATCCGTGACGGCGATACCCGTATTGTTGAGACGGCATTAAATCAGTTGATAAAGTGGGTGGTGGAGATTAATTTCGGAGACGTATCTGCGCCGAAATTCGTGCTGTTTGAAAACGAGGAGAGCGGCACAAAAGAGCGGGCCGAAAGAGATAAGATGATGGTGGATGCCGGTGCCAAGTTCACCAACCAATACTGGCAGCGCACATACGGCCTTGAGGACGGCGACTTGGCGGACGAAGTCCAACCAACCCAAGAGGGTAGATCTGCTGATTTTGCCGAGTTCGATTTGACGGATGCAGGTTTGGTCATCGACGGACTTGCACCCGATACAGGCATCCTGAATAAACAAGGCGAACGGCTGACTGCCGTTCTAGTGGCTGAATTAAGGCAGGGAGAAACCGCCGAGAACCTGCTTGACCGTTTGTCCGCCGCCTATCCGAATATGGACGATACCGCCTTACAAAACGAGTTGGCACGCCTGATTTTCCTTTCCGACTTGGTCGGCAGGATTGAAGTGGTACAGGAGCTTAAATCATGAACCCCCAAGATATTAAAGCCGTCTTCGGCATGACGCCGGAAGCCGCCGTCGCCTATCTAAAGCAAAAAGGCATTGCCGTATCTTGGGATTGGCAGGATATGTTGGACGACGCGCACGCCACTGCCTTTACGGTGGCCAAAACCGCCAAAATGGATGTACTCTCCGACATCTATTCCGCCGTCGTCGATGCCGCCGAACAAGGCCGGACGATGGAAGAGTTCAGCCGCGAACTCGCCCCCGTCTTACAACGCAAAGGCTGGTGGGGCAGGCAGGAAATTAAAAATCCCGAAGGCGAAACCCAAAGCGTACAGCTTGGCAGCCCCCACCGCCTGAAAACCATCTATCTGACCAATATGCAGTCAGCCTACATGGCAGGCCGCTACGCCGAAATGATGGACTCCATCGACACACACCCTTATTGGCAGTACGTCGCCATCAACGACAGCCGCACCCGCGATACTCACCGTATGATGCACAACCGTGTCTATGCCGCCGACGACCCTGTTTGGGATACCTTATATCCGCCGCTTGATTTCCGCTGTCGGTGCCGCGTCAAACCCCTGTCGCGCAGTGCGGGAGAAGGGCGCGTCCAACCCCGTCCGACGCTTGAAACCATTACCGTCGATATAGGTTCAAATCCCTATACCGGCGAGGAGCGTTACGCACAACGTACCGGCATCCGTATCAATAACAAATTTATCGCACCAAATGCAGGCTTCAATGCCAACCAAGGCAAATCCATGCTGTCCCGCATGGCGCAAATCGCCATAGACAAAGCGCAGGCAACCCATCCGGACATCGCCCGTATCGCCATCAAGACCATGATGGCTAACCGAAAATTCAAAAACGCCCTAACCCCCGAATCATTGGCATGGGTGCGTGAATTATTGAGGGGCTGACCATGCTTGAGATTAAATTAGATGCAGAGAGGCTCGACCACGGTTTAAGTACACTGCTCAAAAACGCCACCGATACCCGCACCATGATGCGGGGCATCGCCACCGAGCTGCTGTCCATGACCGAAGAAAACTTCGAATCCGAAGGTTGGGGCGGACAGCGGTGGAAACAAAGCCGTCGCGCCGCAGATGAAGGAGGCAAAACCCTGCAAAAAAGCGGGCAACTCGCCGCCAGCCTAACCACACAGGTTGGCAGCAACTATGCCCGCATCGGCAGCAACAAAAAATACGCCGCCATCCACCACCTCGGCGGCCAAGCGGGGCGCGGCCACAAAACCAACCTCCCCGCGCGCCCCTATCTCCCTATCAACGGCAACAACCAACCCCAACCAGACGCCAAACGCCGAATCCTAGACATCGCCATCGCCGCCCTCAAAAAAGGACTCTGACAACAAAAAACGGACGAGAAAAAACCGTCCGTTTTTTGTTTCACTATTTGCAACTCTTTTTCACTTTTTCCATCCCGCCTAATCCCCCATCATCCCACTTCTTCCCATTTATCTCATCATTCCTATATATTTATCTCATTGGGTTTCAACTTGATGAGTGTCGGAGGATTAAAATGGAAAATGCCCGCTTACTGACATTCATTACATTCGTGATGAAAAAGGTCGTCTGAAACCCGTGTAATTAGGTTTCAGACGACCTTTTGACTGTCAGGTGTTGCCCACCTGCTTTTAAAAATTACGCTTCTTTATTTTCGGTCGCTTTTTGACGTAGGCGCAAGCTCAATTCGCGCAGTTGTTTGTCGTCCACCGCATTCGGCGCGTTGGTCAGCAGACATTGGGCGCGTTGGGTTTTCGGGAAGGCAATCACGTCGCGGATGGACTCAGCGCCGGTCATCAGTGTTACCAGACGGTCGAGACCGAATGCCAAACCGCCGTGAGGAGGCGCGCCGAATTTCAGGTTGTCCAAGAGGAAGCCGAATTTTTCCTGTTGCTCTTCGGGGCTGATTTTCAGTGCGGCAAACACTTTTTCCTGTACGTCGGCACGGTGGATACGGATAGAACCGCCGCCGATTTCCCAGCCGTTCAACACCATGTCGTAGGCGCGTGCCAGGCAGTTTGCCGGGTCGGAAACCATCAGGTCTTCGTGACCTTCTTTAGGCGCGGTAAACGGATGGTGTACGGCAACGTAGCGGTCGGCTTCTTCGTCGTATTCGAACATCGGGAAATCGACGACCCACAAAGGTTTCCATTCGTCCACGAAGTAGCCGTTTTCCGCGCCATGTTCCAAACCGACTTTGATACGCAGCGCGCCGATGGCTTCGTTCACGACTTTGGCTTTGTCTGCGCCGAAGAAGATGATGTCGCCGTTTTGTGCTCCGGTACGGGCAATGATTTCTTTCAGGGCGTTTTCAGACAGGAATTTCACGATTGGAGATTGCAGGCCGCTGTCTTCGCCGTTGGAGAGGTTGCTGACGTCGTTCACTTTGATGTACGCCAAACCTTTTGCGCCGTAGATGCCGACAAATTTGGTGTATTCGTCGATTTCTTTGCGGCTGAATTTTGCACCGTTCGGTACGCGCAGGGCAACCACGCGGCCGCCCTTCATGTCGGCTGCGCCACGGAAGACTTTGAACTCTTCCGTTTTCATCAGGTCGGTCAGCTCGGTAAATTTCAGGCTGATGCGCATATCGGGTTTGTCGGAGCCGTAGTAGAACATGGCTTCAGAGTAAGGCATACGTGGGAAGTCGCCCAAGTCCACGCCCAATGCGTCTTGGAAGACTTGTTTTGCCATACCTTCGGTGATGTCCATGATTTCATCCTCGTTCAAGAACGAGGTTTCCAAGTCGATTTGGGTGAATTCGGGCTGGCGGTCGGCACGCAGGTCTTCGTCGCGGAAGCACTTGGTGATTTGGTAGTAACGGTCGAAACCCGCCACCATCAACAGTTGTTTGAACAATTGCGGCGATTGTGGCAGCGCGAAGAACTCGCCCGGATGAACGCGGCTCGGCACGAGGTAGTCGCGTGCACCTTCAGGCGTGGAGCGGGTCAGCATCGGGGTTTCGATGTCGATGAAGCCTTGCGCGTCGAGATAACGGCGAACGCCCATAGCGACTTGATAACGCAGGCGCAGGTTGCGCTGCATCACCGGACGGCGCAGGTCGATAACGCGGTTGGTCAGGCGCACGTTTTCGCTGATGTTTTCGTCGTCAATTTGGAACGGCGGCGTAGCGGCGGCGTTCAAGACTTCGATTTCTTTGGCAAGGATTTCGATTTTGCCGGAAATCATTTTGTCGTTGGTTGTACCTTCGGGACGGTTGCGCACGCGGCCGGTAATGCTCAAAACGTATTCGTTGCGGGCGGAATCGGCAGTGGCAAACGCTTCGGGCGTGTCGGGGTCAATCACGACTTGGACGATGCCTTCGCGGTCGCGCAGGTCGATAAAAATCACACCGCCGTGGTCGCGCCGGCGGTGCACCCAGCCTTTGACGGTTACGGTTTGGTCTAAGTATTGCTCGCTGATCAGGCCGCAATAGTTGGTACGCATAGAATCACCTTTTTATATTGTTCAATTTGAAAAGAAGGAAAAGGTCGTCTGAAAAAAGACACCTTAATTGTTTTGTTCTTTACGCCATTCTGCCTTCAGAAAATTTAATTCTGCTTCCGTGGGCTTACCGTAAATGTAGATTTGATCCGGATTGTCTGCAGAAAAGGAGTCATCATTTTTATAAACAACATGATAAGCAGCGATATGTTGCTTGTCAGTCAGAATATACATGTTGTTGCCTCCGCAGTTATGCGGTTGGCACATGGTGGTGTAGTAGTAGGTCTTGCCGCCGATTTTCACACTTTCCAGCGGCGGCATCGGACCTGCCATTTTACGCACCCAATTGTGCATGGGGGCTTTGGGTGCATGTTTGCCAACTTGTTCGTGCCAAAGCTTTTTGAAAGCGGGTTGTTTGTGCCAATCAAATAGAAATACCTCTTCGCCTTTACTGTTGGTTACAGGTGCGGAGACGGCTAGATTGGGCAGAAACAAGGCAAGCAGTAAAGCAGATAAATATTTCATGTTTATATTTTGAGGTTGAATAAACTTTCAGGCTGTTGGTTTATGCGTTCAGCTCGTCTGAAAATTTCAGTCATCACGATTTTCCCAACGCCAAAGTACAACAGCTAAAAACAATAATGACAATGTAAATAGCCATGAATCAAGGCCAAAACGACCATGTGTCAAGTGTTTACCATCTCTAGTTTATTTTTCTAAACATCGTATTTCGGCTTGGGCTTTGAGCGGCAAGTCATCCGGCATCACCATGCCCAACGAAATCACATATTTCAATGCTTCGTCCACGCTCATATCGAGTTCGCGCACGTCGCTTTTTTTCACCATGATGTAATAGCCACCGGTCGGGTTGGGCGTGGTCGGCACATAGACGGAAAGATAGTCGTCATCGTGCGGCAGGCTGCCTTTGAGTTTGTCGGGAATATGCCCTGATACAAAGGCAATCGTCCAAATATCGGGTTGCGGGAACGGAACCAGCACGGGCGTTCTGAACGAGCGGCTGCTGTCGGAAAGCAGGGACTCAGATACTTTTTTGACGCTGGAATAAATGGATTTGACGACGGGGATCCGTCCCAATAGGCTGTCCCATGCGGCGAGGATTTGACGCCCCAAAACGTTGGCGGCGAACACGCCGGTCAGAAACAAGACGACGATGGCGGCAATAATGCCCAGGCCGGGAATATTGAATCCCCAGAAATATTGTGGCTGCCATTGCTCGGGCAGCAGGCTGATCAGCCGGTCGGCGGCTGATATGATATAGCTGACCGCCCAAATGGTTACGGCTATCGGCAGCCACACCAGCATGCCTGTAATCAGATATTTTTTTAATGCCTTGGCAACTTTTCCGCCTTCGGCCGTTTGTTCCGTCATCTTCTGTGTTATTCCGACAAATATCGCCCAAACCTTGCATTATACGCGTTTGGGCGATAGGAAACGAGTGTTTTTAATATGGGAAGGGTGTTTGTTTTGCTTTCAGACGACCTGTGTACAACATGATGCCAAAGGTCGTCTGAAAACGGGGTTGGGCGTCAAATTCCGTCCCAGTCGTTGAACATCAGTCCGATACCGATGCCGTTTTGTTTGTGGTTGTAATCAATCAGGCTTTCGCCGTAGCCGTGAAAGCCGCGCACGACGCCTTTGAGTTTGCCTTTAATCGGGAAAGTATAGGCGGCTTCAACCGCGCCGTGTCCGGTTTTGGGATTGTAGCGCAGCAGGGACGAAATATTTTGTTTGTCGTTCAGGCGGTATTGCAGCTTCAAATCGCCATAACCCATGTAGTCGGTAATGTCGGGATTGTCGTTGTTTTCACCGGTCTGATCAAAGGCGCGCATCCACACGCGCGGGATGACGGTCAGTTTGCCCCATTCCATCCCCGCCAATGCGTAAACGCGGTTCCATGAGCGGGATTCGGGTCGGCTTTGTCCGTTGGATTGGTGGACGAAGCCTGCGCCGACCATCCGCAGTTTGCCGCCGAACGGCAAATCTGCCTTCACGGGCTGGGTCAGGAAGATTTCGGGTTCGTAATCGGTATTGCGGAACGGTGCGGATTTTCTGCCTTGGTTGTAAATCTGCCAATCGGATTTTTGGGTGTAGCCGAACCACAAATCTGCGCGGGTTTTAAACAAATCTTCGGCGATTTTGCTTTTGAACGAAACTTGCAGTTTGGTTTCTATGTGTTTCTGTTCGCTGAATTTTTCCTGATTGGTCGTGCCGCGTGAAGGGGAATGGGGATGGAGGTTGGGCGAGCTGTTGTACCATGCGGGCATCAGGTACATGGGATTGTGCTCGCGCACGCTCAACAAGCCGCGCGAGTCGTTTTTGTCCAAATCGTACATCAGGCTCAGTGGCGTGTAGGCATCGGCTGTGGTGCGGAGATTGTCTTCCGAAAGGGTGGATTGTTCTTTATTTTCGTCAAACACAATCGTCGCCGCTTTTTTCTCGCGGCTGGTGCTGATGGTTTTGGGCAAATCGACCGGCGCTTTGGCGGTTTCTTCGCGAATGACGGGCAGCGGTGCTTGCGGCGGCAGTTGAGCTGAGTAAATGCTGTCGTAACACGCCAAACGGGTGGCATTGTCTTGAATGGAAGTACATTGCAAAGCCGTGTCGGCATAGGCGACAGGAGCGGCAGTTCCGCCGACAAGGATAAGCATCAAGGCGCGCCGGCATTTGGATAATGACGGTTTTTTGTTCTTTAGGGCATCGCTTTGCGCCAAATTGTGTTTCAACATCTTGTTCATCATTTCATTCATGGGATTGCCGATTGGATGTTTTCAGACGACCTTTTGCCTGAAAATCGGGGTTAATCGTTTGAAAAACAGATTAAACCGCATTTTACCGCCTTGCGCCGGATGTTACGGCAGGTCGTCTGAAAAGTTTACATCAACTTGCACCACATACGGCAATGCCCCTGAAAGGTTAAGACCTCAGGGGCATCGTTATCTGCTTGCCTGTCCCGACGCGGTAACACGCCAAGGCGATGGGCGAAAAAGATTAAGCCAATGCTTTTACTTTGGCAGACAGACGGCTCTTATGGCGGGCTGCTTTGTTTTTGTGGAATACGCCTTTGTCAGCGATACGGTCGATGACTTTGACGGACTCTTGGTAAACTGCTTGAGCAGCAGCTTTGTCGCCGGCTTCAACTGCTTTCAACACTTTTTTCACTGCGGTACGGAATGCAGTACGCAGGCTGGCGTTGTGGGCGCGTTGTTTAACCGATTGGCGGGCACGTTTGCGGGCTTGTGCGCTGTTTGCCATATTGAATATCTCCTGAAAAAATAAATTCTGTAAACGCGCAATTTTAAAGACAGATTCCTCTATATGCAAGTATTTTCTCTGTTTGCGCGCGCAAATCGCCCGTATTTTGCCCAAAAACGACATCTTGTGCAACGCCGTTTTCCCGAGTCTGAGAAATCGTGCCTTATTTCAATAAAAATCAGTCAGATATTGCTTTGAGTTCTTACCTACTTCCATTACAATAGCCCCGCTTTGCGCCGGGGTATTGATGGGGTGCAGAGTGTTCATTTTCTGTTAACAATCTTTCATCAGGAATCTGCCCGTATGAAAAAATCCGTATTAGCCGTATTGGCGGCATTATCGCTGGCCGCTTGCGGCGGTGGCGAGAAAAAAACCGAGCAACCTCAAGCAGGCAGCGCGCCTGCTGCCAATGCCGAAGCAGCCGCCACCGATACTTTGAATATCTACAACTGGTCGAACTACGTTGACGAGAGCACCGTTGAAGACTTCAAAAAAGCCAATAAGCTGAAGCTGACCTACGACCTTTACGAAAACAACGAAACCCTCGAAGCCAAAATGCTGACCGGCAAATCCGGCTATGACTTGGTCGTTCCCGGCATCGCCTTCCTGCCCCGTCAAATCGAGGCGGGTGCTTATCAAAAAATCAATAAAGACCTGATTCCCAATTACAAAAACATCGATCCCGAATTGTTGAAAATGCTGGAAACTGCCGACCCGGGCAACCAGTATGCCGTGCCTTATTTCTCCGGTGTCAACACTTTGGCGATTACGGCGAAGGGTAAGGAGCTTTTGGGCGGCAAGCTGCCTGAAAACGGTTGGGATTTGCTGTTCAAGCCCGAATACACCAATAAGCTGAAATCATGCGGCATCGCCTTGTGGGATACGCCGAGCGAAATGTTCCCGATTTTGTTGAACTACTTGGGCAAAGATCCTAAAGGTACAAATCCTGATGATTTGAAAGCAGCGGCGGAAGTGCTGAAAACCATCCGTCCTGATGTAAAACGTTTCAGCCCTTCTATTATTGACGAGCTGGCGCGCGGCGACATCTGTCTTGCTGCGGGTAACGGCGGCGACTTGAACTTGGCGAAAGCCCGTTCCGAAGAAGTGAAAAACAACGTCGGTATTGAAGTCTTGACGCCGAAAGGCATGGGCTTCTGGATTGAATCTTGGCTGATTCCCGCCGATGCGAAAAACATCGCCAATGCCCACAAATACATCAACTACACGCTTGATCCCGAAGTTGCGGCGAAAAACGGTATTGCCGTTACCTTCGCGCCTGCAAGCAAACCGGCGCGCGAGAAAATGCCTGCCGAATTGGTTAACACCCGCTCCATCTTCCCGAATGCTCAGGATATGAAAGACGGTTTTGTGATGCCGCAAATGAGTTCGGATGCGAAGAAACTGTCGGTTAATCTGTGGCAGAAGATTAAAGTCGGTTCGAACTAATGGTTTGATGTTTTGAAGTGAAAGGTCGTCTGAAAACCTTGAATTGGGGTTTTCAGACGACCTTTGCTTATGTTGGTTTCGTGGTGGGGCGGTTGTATAGTGGATTAACTTTAAACCGGTACGGCGTTGCCTCGCCTTAGCTCAAAGAGAATGATTCTCTAAGGTGCTGAAGCACCAAGTGAATCGGTTCCGTACTGTCTGTACTGTCTGCGGCTTCGTCGCCTTGTCCTGATTTAAAGTTAATCCACTATATATGGATTTGGCTTTAATGTGATGTTCTTTTGTTTTATTTTGCGGCGGTATTGGCTGTGATTTGGTTGTCTTGTGTTGATTTTAAAGTGGGTTCACTCTGTTTGTAATGAATTGAGTGACAAAGAAAAAAGCACAGTTTAATCAAACTGTGCTTTCAGAATTTGGCACGCCCACGGGGAATCGAACCCCGGTTACCGCCGTGAAAGGGCGATGTCCTAACCGCTAGACGATGGGCGCAGAAATTTTCTATTGGCGCACCCGGAGCGATTCGAACGCCCGACCCTCTGGTTCGTAGCCAGATACTCTATCCAACTGAGCTACGGGTGCATTTTCATCACTTCGCGACTGCGTCGTGAATCAAGAAGACCGAATAATATACAAGCTGTTGATGGCTGTCCAGTATTTTCTGGATAAAAATATTTATAATAAAATAACAATATGAAAATAAAGGATATTAATTATCGTAAAATGCCTACTCCCGATAAATCTTGCGCCATTTTTGCGGCGGCGTTGTCTGTCATACCGCCAACGAAATCTAAGATTTTCATGTAGGCGCGATACAGACTGTCGGTTTCTTGGATGGGGTCGTGGTTTTTTAACAGATCAAGCGCGAGGGATTGGCGCACATCGACCTGTTTTTGCGCAATCATGGCGTATGCGGCGGGAACCAATAAATCCAAAATGGAACCGAGACACGGGAAAGTGGCGATTTCGGTCATGAGTTTGGTGCTGTGGCGGAAAATGCGCGTGCGGGCAAGTTCTTTCGCTTTTTCCAAGGTGTTTTGAACCTGCGGGCTGCACAACGCCAATAAGTCTTTGCCTTTGAAGTTGCCGTTTAGCAGGTCGGATTGGTGCATCATGAAGGTTTGGGCGACGTCTTCTATCGCTTTGCCGATGGCGATGCCGCGCAACATGGCGCAACGCTGGCGGCTGGATTGCGCGTGCCAAGTGCTTTCTTCAAAAGTGAGTTCGGATAATACGCTTTCGATTTCAGCGTCGCTCAGCAAATCCAGTTCGACCGCGTCTTCCAAGTCTAAGAGGGCGTAGCAGATGTCGTCGGCTGCTTCCATCAGGTAGGAAAGGGGATGGCGTACCCAGCAGTCTTTGCCTGATTCAATCAGCCCCAATTCGTCGGCAACGCGGCGGATGAAGGGTAATTCGGTTTGGTAAATATTGAATTTTTTTCTTCCGTTGGGGTGTTGCGTGGTCCAAGGGTATTTCAGCAGTGCGCCTATGGCGGCGGACGTCAGGCGCATGCCGCCTGCGTCGGGATACATTTCCAAACTTGCCGTGATGCGCAGGCTGTGGGCATTGCCTTCATAGGTTTGGATGTCGTTGCGTTCGGCGTCGTTTAATGTCTGTAAAAACGGCTGGTTTTTAGGATTGCGGAACCAGTCGCGCAATGCGTCTTCTCCGGTGTGTCCGAACGGCGGGTTGCCTAGGTCGTGCGCAAGGCAGGCGACTTGGACGACGGCGCCGATATCGCTCGGCGTATTGTTTTCCGGTAAAAAGCCGCCTGCCTGCAGCATCACGCCTACGCGGTTGCCGATACTGCGCCCGACGCTGGCGACTTCGACGCTGTGTGTGAGGCGGTTGTGGGTCAGGTCGTGTTCGGCTAGAGGATGGACTTGGGTTTTACGTCCCAATCTGCGGAATGCGCCGGAGAACACGACGCGGTCGTAGTCGATATGGAAGTCGGTGCGCAAAGCGTCGGCACCTTCTTGGGTGGAAGGCGTGACGGTCGGGATGATTTCGTCGTTTTTCGTGCGGAAACGTTGTGTGGAGAGTAGATTTTTCCAATTCATCTGCATGAAATTGCTCCTTGCGGGTTTTCAGACAAGCTGTGTAGGATGGACGGGATATTACTGCATTGCGGGACGGTTTGAAATCCCGATTGGCGTAGGGCGGCTGCTTGGGTTGCGGGTCTGAACAGGACTTTGTTTTTCAGTTACAATACGCACTTATTATAATGATCGACAGTTTGAAGAGACGCGATGAAAGAACATAAGGCCCGGAAACGCTTCGGGCAGAATTTTTTGCAGGACACGCGGATTATCGCCGATATTGTCAACGCCGTGCGTCCGCAGGCGGATGATGTGGTGATTGAGATCGGTCCGGGCTTGGCGGCGATTACCGAGCCTTTGGCGAAAAAGCTGAACCGCCTGCACGTTATCGAAATCGACCGCGACATCGTACGTCGTCTGAAAACGCTGCCGTTTGCGGATAAGCTCGTGATTCATGAAGGCGATGTATTGCAGTTTGATTTCAACAGCATCGCGGGCAAAAAGAAAATTGTCGGCAACCTGCCGTACAACATTTCCACGCCGCTTTTGTTCAAACTGGCGGAAGTGGCGGACGATGTCGTCGATATGCACTTTATGCTGCAAAAAGAAGTGGTCGAGCGCATGGTTGCCGCGCCGAAAAGCAACGACTATGGCCGCTTGGGCGTGATGCTGCAATATTTTTTCGATATGGAGCTGCTGATTGACGTGCCACCCGAATCGTTTGACCCTGCGCCGAAAGTGGATTCGGCGGTGGTGCGCATGATTCCGGTGAAACACCGCATCGGCAGGGCGGACGATTTCGAGCATTTCGCCAAACTGGTGAAACTCGCCTTCCACCAACGCCGCAAAACCATACGCAACAATCTGAAAGAACTTGCCGGCGGCGAGGATTTGCAGGCAGTCGGCATCAGCCCGCAAGACCGTGCCGAACATATCGCGCCGGAGAAATATGTGGAACTGAGCAATTATCTCGTCCGTAAGGTCGTCTGAAAACATCTGGAAACAACATGATTAAATTCAAAAATGTACATAAACATTTCAAAGACCTGCACGTCATCAACGGCGTCAATCTGGAAGTGAAGCAGGGTGAAGTGGTGGTGGTTTGCGGACCTTCGGGCAGCGGCAAATCGACGCTCATCCGTACCGTCAACCAGCTTGAAAGCATTGAGAGCGGCGAGATTTGGGTGGACGGTATCAATGTTGCCGATCCGCAAACGGATTTGAACAAGGTGCGTGAGGAAGTGGGTTTTGTGTTCCAAGGCTTCAATCTGTATCCGCATCTGACCGTATTGGAAAACATCATCCTGTCGCCGATGAAGGTGAAAAAACAAAGCCGCGAACAGGCTGAGGAAAAGGCGATGGAGCTGTTGGAACGCGTGGGTTTGGCGCATAAAAAAGATGCATTCCCCAGCCAGCTTTCCGGCGGACAGCAGCAGCGTGTGGCGATTGCGCGCGGGCTGGCGATGGAGCCGCGCGTGATGCTGTTTGACGAACCGACTTCCGCACTCGACCCGGAAATGGTCGGCGAGGTGTTGAAAGTGATGCAGGATTTGGCGGAAAGCGGCATGACCATGATGTGTGTTACACATGAAATGGGCTTTGCGCGCGAAGTGGCCGACCGCATTATTTTCGTGGATAAAGGGCAGATTTTGGAAAACGAAACGCCTGAAGAGTTTTTTACCAATCCGAAACACGAACGCGCCAAACAGTTCTTGCAGCAAGTAATGACGCATTAACAGTTTGCCAAAAGGTCGTCTGAAAGACAGATTTGGGCTTTCAGACGACCTTTGGTGAATGCAACCGACATCTCTAAAGACAAGACAATAAAACAATGAAAATGACAGACATTCTTCATAGGTATTATGGTGACTTTGATCTGATAAAGGAAAAATGGAATGAAGACTATGAAAGCATTTTGATTAAGACAAAGTATGATCAAAAATATAAAAGATGTCGTTTGGCAAAGAAAACACCCAAAAAAGAAGGCTACTTTACAGTCTTTTGGAAAAAAGACCAAGAGAACAAAAATATCCCTTATACCGATGAGGACTTGGGCGATGAACTGATTATTGTCGTGATAGACGGCTGTCATTGCGGTTTATTTATAATTCCCAAAGAGGTGGCTATCAGTAAAAAAATTCTCTCTACAAAGGATTGTAAAGGAAAGATGTCCATGCGATTTTATCCACCCTGGTGCACAAATTTAAATAAAACAGCCCAGAAAACACAAAAATGGCAAATGGATTATTTTAGAATAGATATAGACGGTAAAGAGACTATCTCCGATTTTGCCGTAGCAAAGGAAAACCATGTATTTTGTTGACCGTACCGCCGTCGTGCTTAAGCCGACAGCCCGTTTTTTGGAATGGCTGAAATCCGCCGATGAAAATATGCCCGACCTGACCATCGAGCAAATCCGTGCCAACTGCTCCGTATTTCTCGTGCCGCAGTTTGACGAGCCGGAAGCCGTGATTGCCTATTTTGACGAACGCTACCAACAGATTTTCGAGGCGGAGTTGGCAGGCTGGGACATCGACAAAAGCAAGTGGCCGCAAGACATGAGTCTGAAGGCGTTTTGGGAATTTTTCGATACCGAAATCCACGATATGGTTTTGGACATGGAAGAGGCGGAATTGAGCATTACGCCCGTGTTCGACAATATGATGTAGGGCGATGCGCGCTTTTCAGACGACCTTGAAGCCGTCCCGTTCTTTAAAAGCCTTGTCCGTTTTGTTGCATTTGTCCGCAGTGGCCGTGTGCCTGATATGGTTTGACGGCTGG
Source organism: uncultured Neisseria sp. (assembly GCA_963456805.1). Classification (GTDB taxonomy): domain Bacteria; phylum Pseudomonadota; class Gammaproteobacteria; order Burkholderiales; family Neisseriaceae; genus Neisseria. The sequence continues at coordinate 70,521 of CAUOMQ010000001.1, forward strand.
ATGATGTGGTTTGGGCTGGCGGCGTTGGCGGGCAGTTTTGTTCACGCTTGGCGCGTGGTGAATTTGAGGACGGCGGGTGCGGTAAAGAAAATCGCCATTGACCGCCATGCGCGCGCTTCCGTATTTTGCGGAGACGGAGAAGGGCAGGGCGCGGTATTGGACGGCGCGACGATGCTGACTTCTTACGCTTTGTTTTTGCAGTGGAACGCCGACGGTAAAACGATACGGCAATGCGTGACGCCCGATATGGCGGATAAGGAATCTTACCGTCGTCTGAAAGTTTGGGCGCGCTGGTGTCAGGCTCAGGATGCCGGGCATCCGCTTTAATTCGGTAAAGCGGTTTCCCGTCTTGTTCTCGTCAAATTAAACCCAATATAAAAACAGTCCACACAAGCAGCCGAAACTGTCCAATTATTCCGAAACGACGGTTTCAGACGACCTTTTGAAAAACGAAACACACATGAAAACATTACAAGACTGGCTCTCGCATTTGGAAACCGCCCACAGCGGCGGCTTAATCGACATGGGCTTGGAACGCACGAGCGAAGTGAAAAAACGCATGAAGCTCGAGCCGCAATGCCCCGTCGTTGTTGTCGCGGGAACAAACGGGAAAGGTTCGGTCTGCGCCTACCTGACGCAGATTTACAAACAGGCAGGATTCAAAGTCGGTACGCTGACCAGCCCGCATTTATTGCGTTACAACGAACGCATCGCCGTCAACGCCGAGCCGGTTTCAGACGACCTCATCACCGCTTCTTTCGAGCGCATCGAAGCGGCGCGCGGCGAAATATCGCTGACTTATTTTGAATTCAATGCCTTGGCGGCGGTCGATATTTTTATACGCGAACAAGTCGATGTAATGATATTGGAAATCGGCTTGGGCGGACGTTTGGACGCGGTCAATGTGTTCGACTGCGATTGCGCGGTGGTTACCAGCGTGGATTTGGACCATCAGGCGTTTTTGGGCGATACGGTCGAGCAGGTCGGCTTTGAAAAAGCAGGCGTGTTCCGCAGCGGCAAACCCGCAATCTGCGGGCAAAACCCCGCACCCGAATCGTTGGTCGCACACGCCGAAGCCATAGGCGCGAAACTGCTGATGGTGCAGCGCGATTTCGATTTCGCCTCATTGGAAAACATCCAATGGAACTACCGCTTCCATCCGCAACATTTAGACGACCCCGCGCGCAACCGCAATTCCCTGCCGTTCCCCGCATTGCGCGGCGCATACCAGCTTTCCAACGCCGCCTGCGCGTTGACCGTGTTGGAATGTTTGAACGAAAAATTGCCGGTGGACATCGGGGCCATCAAGCGCGGATTGCTGCTGGTTGAAAACCCCGGACGCTTCCAAGTCCTGCCCGGCCGCCCGCTGACCGTTTTGGATGTCGGACACAACCCCCACGCCGCCCGCGCCTTACGCCGCAGCCTGATTAATTTGGCGTTTGCGCAAAAACGCACCGCCGTGTTCAGCATGCTGTCTGATAAAGACATAGACGGCGTGTTGGAAATCGTTAAAGACCAGTTTGACGAGTGGTATATCGCGCCTTTGGACGTGCCGCGCGGCATGACGGCGGAAGCCTTGCAGGCGAAACTGGAAGCACAAAATATCGAAAATATACAAACTTTTACCTCCGTTCGCGAGGCGTACCGCGCAGCTTTGGCTAAGGCGGGCGAAAATGATAGAATCGTTGTTTTCGGCTCATTTCATACCGTTGCCGACGTGATGGCGGCGTTGTAAAAGGAAATCTCCATGTCTGACAATAAGCAAAATGAAGTTCTGACCGGTTACGAACAGCTCAAACGCCGCAACCGCCGCCGCTTGGTTATGGCATCGGGGTTGGTGGCAGCATCGACCGTTTTATTGGGCGTCGCCCTGTCAACCGGACCGGAAAACAAGCCGGAAGAAAACGCCCAAACTACAACCATCCAACAGAATAATGCCAACGCAGAACCTACCAACTTGGCGGATGCGACCGTGTTGGAACCCTCTACCAAAGAAGATTTGGAAGCAGCGGCGGAAGCGGCCAAAAATGCCGATGCCGAAGTAGCGGACAAACCGCAGGAAACCGCTGCGCCGGAGCAAACTGCGCAAGCCGAGCCGCAACCCGATGCGCCGCAGGCCGCGCCCGAAGATGTAGGCCCGCCTTTGGTGCTGATTAACGATACGCTGTCAGACAGCGACATCAAAGGTTTGGAAGAGTCTGAGAAAATCCAAAAAGCCGAAGCCGCCAAACGCGAAGCAGCCGAGCGCCGCGCGGAAGAGCGCCGCCGTAACCGTGAAGAACAGCGTAAAGCGCAGCAGCTTCAAGCCCAAGAAGCAGTGGAACGCGAAGCCAATGCCGCAGCGCGTAAACGTGCGCTTCAAGCTGCCAAAGCCGAGAAGGCGGAACGTGCCGCCGCAGCCGAACGCAACAAATTGGCACAGTTGGAAAAAGCCGAGAAAGCCGTTGCCGAGCGTAAGGCGTTAAAAGCCAAAGAAGAAGCGGCGGCGAAACACAAAGCGGCAGCGGAAAAAGCCAAAGAAGCCGTCACAGCATCCGCATCCGAACCTAAAGAAAGAATTCGGGTAGATGCTTCCAAATATGAAAAAATCGAAACAGCCGGCAAAAAAGCTTCCGCGGTAAGGGAAGCCGAAGCGAAAGTTGCCAAAGCCAAAACCGAGCAGACGGCCAAGGCAGAGAAAACCGCTACTGCCGAAAGGTCGTCTGAAAAGGCAAAAACCAAAACCGCCGAAGTCAAATCAGGTAAAAAAGCCGCCATTCAGGCAGGTTATGCTGAAAAAGAACGCGCCTTGAGCCTGCAACGCAAAATGAAAGCAGCAGGTATCGACTCAACCATTACCGAAGTGATGACGGATAAAGGCAAGGTTTACCGCGTCAAATCGGGCGCATACAAAAACGCCTACGACGCCGAACGCGACTTGAACAAACTGCGCGTACACGGTATTGCCGGACAGGTAACCAATGAATGATATTCCGTTAGCCGACATACTCGCCTTCGGCGTAATTGCGGCGTGTATCGTGATGTCGATGATACGCGGCGTCATTGCCGAAGCGGGTTCGCTGTTTGCGTGGGTGATTTCCTTTTTGTTGGCTAAAACGTTTGCCGTGCCGTTTTCGGAAGTGGCGTTCAAATCGATTCAACCGCGCGCCTTGGGCGTTGCTATTTCGTTTGTCGTGATTTTCTTTTTGGCGCGTTTTTTACAGCAGTTTTTACGCACCATACTGACCAACGCAGCGTCATCGATGGGCTTGGGCAGCGTCAACAGAGTATTGGGCGGCGTGTTCGGCGCAGCCAAAGGCGTATTGTTGGTCACTTTGGCGGTCATGGTCTGCGCCCACACCGATTTGCCGGAAACGGAAGATTGGCAAAGCTCGTACAGCATTCCTTATTTCCAATCATTGTCTGAAGTCATCATGCCTTACCTGCCCGGTCAGAAGGAAAAGGCGGAAGATAAGGCGGAATCGTAAATCCACCGGTTTCAGACGACCCCGATTGCATCGAAGGTCGTCTGAAACCGGTTTTTCATGAGTTAAAAGTTCAGCAGATATATTTGCCGAACGCGCTGCTTATAGTCTGAATCTCCGATAGAAGTATGGGCGGGGTGATGGTAAGGTGATGAAATAGAAGCGTTTATAGTGAAGTTGGATTTAATTTTCGATGCTTCGTGTCGTCGGACTGATTCATCAATCAGTTATAGTCCGAATCTGATTTCAAACTGAACGGGCGAATGATTGTCAACAATTTGGGCAACTTTGTCCGATTTATTCTATAATTCTGTTTTCCAAGTTAACCTCGAATTCGGAGAAGACGATATGTGCGGTGTATTAGGTTTGGTCAGCCATGAGCCGGTAAACCAGCTTCTGTACGACGGTTTGCAGATGTTGCAACACAGGGGGCAGGATGCGGCGGGCATTGTAACGGCCGAGGGCGGCACGTTCCATATGCACAAAGGCAAAGGCATGGTGCGCGAAGTGTTCCGCACACGCAATATGCGCGATTTGATCGGCAACGCGGGCATCGCCCATGTCCGTTATCCTACGGCGGGCAACGCGGGCAGCAGCGCGGAGGCGCAACCTTTCTACGTCAGCTCGCCTTTCGGCATCGTTTTGGCGCACAACGGCAACCTCACCAATACCGCCGAACTGTATGAAAACGTGTGCAACAAACACCTGCGCCACGTCAACACCAGCTCCGATTCCGAAGTTTTGCTCAACGTATTCGCGCACGAATTACGCCGCGAGGTCTCTAAAAACGCCAATCCCCACCGGCTCAATATCGACAATATTTTCAACGCCGTTGCCGAAGTCCACCGCCTGGTGCGCGGCGCATACGGCGTGGTTGCCATGATTGCGGGCTACGGCATGGTCGCATTCCGCGATCCTTACGGCATCCGTCCGTTGGTGTTGGGTTCGCAAACCGACGAATCAGGCAGAAAATCCTATGCCGTCGCCTCCGAATCCGTTGCCTTCAATGCGCTTGCCTACGATTTGGAACGCGATATCCAGCCGGGCGAAGTAGTATTCGTCGGCTTTGACGGCACACTGATTGCCCGTCAATGCAGCGACCGCGCCAAACTCAGTCCCTGCCTCTTCGAATACGTCTATTTTGCCCGTCCCGACTCCGTGATCGACGGCGTATCGGTTTACCAATCGCGTTTGGACATGGGCGTGTCCTTAGCGGAAAAAATCAAACGCGAGCTGCCCGTAGACGACATCGACGTCGTGATGCCCATTCCCGACACCAGCCGTCCCAGCGCGATGGAACTTGCAGTCCATCTCAAAAAACCTTACCGCGAAGGTTTGATTAAAAACCGCTATATCGGCCGCACCTTTATCATGCCCGGTCAGGCGACGCGCAAAAAATCCGTACGCCAAAAACTCAGTCCGATGGAAACCGAGTTTGAAGGCAAAAGCGTATTGCTGGTGGATGACTCCATCGTGCGCGGGACGACCAGCCGCGAAATCGTCGAAATGGTACGCGCAGCGGGCGCACGCAAAGTCTATATCGCCTCCGCCGCACCCGAAGTACGCTATCCCAATGTGTACGGCATCGATATGCCCACGCGCGAAGAATTGATTGCCAACGGACGCAGCGCGGCGGAAATTGCCGCCGAAATCGGCGCGGACGGCATCGTTTTCCAAAATCTGAGCGATTTGGAAGCCGTCGTCAAAGCACTCAATCCAAAAATCGAGTCCTTCGATTCGTCCTGTTTCAACGGCATCTATCAAACCGGCGACATCGACCAAGCCTACCTCGACCGCCTGTCCGCCGAGAAATCCGGCTGTGGCGGCTTGAAAGTCTATCCAAGCAGGATGGAACACAGTATCAGCATCAGCGATACGGGTGACGAAGAATAAAACCGGATTGAACGATTAAGACAAAAGGTCGTCTGAAATGGGATCATGTTTCAGACGACCTTTGTATAGTGGATTGACTTTAAACCAGTACGGTGTTGCCTCGCCTTAGCTCAAAGAGAACGATTCTCTAAGGTGCTGAAGCACCAAGTGAATCGGTTCCGTACTATCTGTACTGTCCGCGGCTTCGTCGCCTTGTCCTGATTTTTGTTAATCCACTATATTATTTTTAACGG
>CAUOMQ010000002.1:0-47139 GCA_963456805.1 uncultured Neisseria sp.
TACTGTCTGCGGCTTCGTCGCCTTGTCCTGATTTAAATTTAATCCACTATAATAATCTTGATTTATGCCACCGGCGGCATTTGGGCGGCGGTTTCCAGCATCCATGCCGTGGTTTCGGCGAAAGCAGGGCGGGCGAGATGTTTGGCAGCGTAGCGTTGCAATACGTCGGTTTCATCGGCGGGCAACACTTTCCAATTTTGCGTTAAGTGCAGAATCAGCGCGGAGCAGTACAAATCCATCGCGGTAAAGCTGTTACCGACGATATAGTCGCGGTTTTTCAAGTGTTCGCGCAATGTGTTCCATGCGGTATCGAAATCGCCGTAACCGATTTGGCGGCGGCATTCGGGCGTATCGACAGGCAGGTTGTGCAGTTTGTTGAAGGCTGCGTATTCGAGGTGCATCAATATGCACATCCAGCGGTAGTATTCGCCGCGCTCCAACGTACCTGCGGCGGGGATGAGGTGTTTGTCGGGGAACTGTTCCGCCAAAAAGGTAATGATGGCGGTCGATTCGGTCAGTACGGCATCACCGAATTTGAGCGCGGGGACTTGCCCTTGGGGATTGATGGCGAGATATTCGGCGGATTTCATTTGCGTGCCGAACTGGACCGGTACAACGGTGTATTCCGCGCCGCATTCTTTGAGCATCCATATGACGTATCTGCCGCGTGAAAAGGGATGGGTATAGAGCGTGATGTTGTGCATGTTTCTTCCTTTTGCACGATGAATGGTTTTGGCGAAACCCACAGCGGGTTTTCAGACGACCTCATCAATAGGCGATGCTTTTTGCCGCTTCGTTCAAACCGTTTTCCAAAGATTCCAGCATGGCGGTATAGCCGTCGCCTTGTTGCGGGGTGGTAACGTCAAACGGTTTGTTGCGTCCGTCCGGCCACAGGGCATAGCCGCTAACGGTAGTCTGCCCTTGATAGCTGCCTTGGAAGGCTTCAACATAGATTTTAAGGGTTTGGCTGCTTTGGCTGCGTGAGGCGGGAACGAAAGTATGGCGCGGATTGAGGCGGTTGAGTTTGTTGCTGAGGTTTGCCGCCAGCGCACCGTCGAGCGGTGCCGCCCAAAGGTGGTTTTTCGCTAAATTCACGTGATACGCGTCGGTTTGATAAACGAGGCCGCCGCTGGCAAGCGGTTCGGCAAGGTTCACTTTAACCGCGATTTCGCTGCCTTGCGCCGTCGGCCGGATGTATTGGCTGTCGGGCAGGACGAAATATTGCGGGCTTTGCGCGGTGCCGCAGGCGGCAAGCGTCAGGGCGGCGGCAATCGGGAAGAGGCGCATTATCTGCTTCCTTTCGGGATGGGGTCTTTGCTGCTGCTGTTAAAAATCAGCGCGTTGGGTTTTTCTTTTAAAGTATTAATGACGGGCTGTACGTCTCTGAGGGTTTTGTCCAAACTTTGCAGGGTATTTTGCACGTCGCTGTAGATGGGCGATTGCGGCGATACACCTTGCAGGGTCTGGCGCAATTCTTTCAGGGTTTGGTTCAGCTCGTTGGGAATGTTTTGCGTTTGCGGTTTGCTGACCAGTTTGTCGATGGAGCTCAGGGCGGCATTGGCAGATTTGAGGGTGGATTTGAGTTCGGCAAGCGAACCGTTCAACCCTGCAACGGTTTTATCCAACGGCAGATTGTTGAATTTCTCCAGTAAATCCGCCACTTTCGCCTGCAAATCGTCCAAACCGCCGCCTTGTGTGGCAATGACGGTATCGCCTGCGTAAACAGTGTGCGGTCGCAGCTTGGGCGAAGACGAAGGCTGATCGTTCAATTCGATCATTTTGCTGCCGGTCAGCAGGTTGTTGCTGGAAATGGTGGCGGTCAGACCTTTGCCCAAAGCCGCTTGGAATTGTTGTTTCCAATGTTCTTTGCTTTGTTCGTCAGCGTTGATTTCCATGCGCGAGGGCTCGATGCGGATGCGCACGGGAATCCAGCCGTTTTCAAACAGATGCAGGCTGTCGTTGCGGTCGAAATAGGGAACATCGGAAACCACACCTACATTAAGCCCTTTATATTCGACGGGCGAACCGGCGGTCAGACCGCGCACGGACTGTTTGAAAAACGCGGTGTAGTACAGCGAACGGTTATCGGGCAGGTTCGCCACTTCGCTGCGGCTGTCGTAAAGCGTAAAACTGTCTTCGCTTTTCACATTTTTGCTGTTTTTGGTTTTCGGAGAATCAAACGAAATCGCGCCGGAAAGCAACGCGGGCAGGGGAGCGGAATTGAGTTTCACGCCGCTGCCTGTGGTTTCGATATTGATGCCGCTCTCCAGCCAGAAGCGGCTTTCTGAATTAATCAGTTTGTCGTTCGGACTTTGGATGAAGATGGTGTAATGCACGGTTTGGTCGGCAGGCTCGAAATGCGCGCTTTCTACCTGTCCGACCATAAAGTTTTCATAAAGCACAGGGCTGCTGACGTTGAGGATTTTGTCGTTTTGACCGACCAGCTTCAGGCGCAGGCCGCTTTGTCCGATGGCGGCAATCGGCGGGATGTCCTGTACTTCAAATACATCCTTCGTTTCATTGCTTTTGCCGGGTGTAAACGCGATATACGAACCGGACAGGAGTGTACTCAAACCGGTTACGCCGCTTTGGTCGATACGGGGCTTGACCACCCAAAACTGCGTATCGCTGCGGATGAGGTCTTTCGCATCGGCGTTAAGTTGGGCGGTTACTTCCACGCCTTTTTGATCGTCGCGCAGCTTGATGCGGGTAACGTGTCCGACATCGACGTTCAACACTTTAATTACCGTGTTGTTGACTTCAATGCCTTCCGCGCTGTCCATCAAAAGCGTGACGACCGGACCTCGGTTGCGGATGTCTTTCACCAGCAGCCAGCCGCCTGCAATCAGCGCAATCAGCGGAATCAGCCACACGATAGACGTGAAGACATTGGTTTTTTTAACACGCGCAGGTGCGCGGTGTGTTTGAGAAGAATCGTGTTTTTTCATTGTTTCTGGTTATCGTCGGAATCGGGGTCGTCTGAAAGCTGCTGCTGCCTGTCCCAAATCAGGCGGGGGTCGAAATAATAGGCAGACAGCATGGTCAATACCACCACCAGGCAGAAATAAACCGCCGCCCCTCCGGGGACGACGCGTGCCATGTTGGTGTGGAACGAACTCATCAAAATAATAATCACAAAAATATCGATCATCGACCAGCGGCCGATGGATTCGGTAATCCGGTAAAGCACCGACATTTTCGGCGCGCTCATCGGCGGTTTGAAATAAGCAGACGCAATCAAAACCGCCATCGCGATAATCTTCAATACAGGCACCAAAATACTCGCGCTGAAAATAATCACCGCAATCAGCCTGTCGCCGTCGTTCCACATATACACAATGCCGTTGAAAATCGTATTGACTTCCAGCGCGGTAGGGTTTGACGAAATCATAATCGGCAGAATATTCGCGGGGAAATACAGGATAAACGCCGCAATCAAAAACGCCAGCGAAATGCTCAGGCTTTTCGGGCGGCGGCGGTACAAATCCGCACCGCAAACCTCGCAAGGCTGCTCGTCTTTATCGCGGAAATACAAGCAGCGGCTGCAACAGGTTTTGTCTTCGGATGCCGTTTGCACCGCATCTCCGCCCGTCAGCCTGTGGATTTTATAATAAACCCAATGCTGAGGAATTGAGACCGAAGTCCGAATCAGCATGACCGACAGCGCAAACATCAAATAAAATGCCGAGCCGAATTCAACCTCCGCCACAGACGAGAGCTTGATATACGCCACCAAAGTGGAAATAAAGAACACATCCACCATAATCGCATGACGCAGCCTGACCAAAACCCGCGTCGCAAACCGCAGCGCAGGATACGCCCGCTCGCGCACCAACGCGGTATAAACGTACAGGCAGAGCAGTAAAAACAATACCGGCGCGCCGAACGTGAGGACGAACATCACTTCCGCCAGAAAACCGTAATCCTGATAAATCAAAAGCCGCATCATTTCAGGCAGCGACAGGACGGATGTTACGCCAAAGAGTTCCACGCGGATATAAACCATGCTGTACGCAAACGCCATCAAAATCAGCGAAGTTGTCGCGTAAGCCAGCGGCGCAACATAAGGATTGTTTTCCACCTCAACCACTTCATGATTGCACACCGGACAATGCGCTTCCTGCCCCTGCCGCAGGCGCGGAATATCCATGCGGTTGCCGCAGTCCGGGCAATCCACCGTATGCGCCGGCAGCGATGCGTCGGGCAGGTAGGATTTATAACGCCACCAGCGCGTATAGCTAGGAATCGGTTTCATGGAGGAGGGAAGAGGTCAAAGAGGCAGGTATTATAAAGGAAAACATAGGGATAGCCCAAATTGCTTACATATGGGGGAGACAGTGTCTGGAAAATAAATTATGACTATGTGAATAGTATTGTTTGCAATCAATTCGGGGTCGTCTGAAACGCTTTCAGACGACCCCTTGCCATATTTGTTGCAAATATGCGAAAACAACAGATTTATGTAAATAATAGCAAGTTAAATTCTTGACGATGTAATAGAAATGATATATATTCCTAAATTGTTTTGTAATATGACAGATTTCATTTGTTCATTCGTAAACGATTCTGTACCTAAATATCTCAAAATCATAAATTTCCATTCCCAAACACAGATTTCCCATCACTTATTTTTTATTGATTCGGGCAGCCTTCATTTGAGGTCGTCTGAAAAACCTGCTGTACAGGTTTCGTCAAAACCGTCAATTAAATTTTGTAGATCATCAAAGGATATTCACATGAGCGAAACACAAGAGCTGACCTTTGCCAAACGGCTGAAAGAGCAAACCGCTACCATTCACGACAGCGTGGACAATTTGGTTATGTCTGTCGAGCCGTTTACCAACAAAGAGAATTACATCAAATTCTTGAAACTGCAATCCGTGTTCCACAAAGCGGTCGATCATATCTATAAAGACCCTGAGTTGAACAAAGCCATTCCCGAGCTGGAATACATGGCGCGTTACGATGCGGTAACGCAAGACTTGGCGGATTTGGGCGACAAACCCTACGAATACGGCAAACCGCTGCCGCATGAAACCGGCAACAAAGCCATCGGCTGGCTGTATTGCGCCGAAGGTTCCAATTTGGGCGCGGCATTTTTGTTTAAACACGCACAAAAGCTGGATTACAACGGCGAACACGGCGCGCGCCACCTCGCTCCCCATCCGAACGGACGCGGTAAACATTGGCGTGCCTTTGTCGAGCATTTGAATGCTTTGGGCTTAAGCCCCGAAGCCGAAGCCGAGGCGATTCAAGGCGCAAAAGATGCGTTTGCGTTCTACAAAGTCGTTCTGCGCGAAACCTTCGGTCTGCCTGAAGGCGCGGAAGCTCCGGAAGGCTTTGTTCCGCACCGCCACTAAATGCAGATTATTGATAGACCAGCGATATGTTTTCCGGCGCAATATTTTGCGCCGGAAAACAGTTGAAGTCTGAAATATCAACCCCTTACATATGGTATGGGCAAGGAAGGCCGCTTTTATCCGGTTTCCGTTTCCGTATTTAAAAATTTATTGACCATCCGTTACAGGGATTTATATTCGTCATTGCTTTCAATGGAAATATAAATGATTATCAAAAATTTTCATTGTTGAATTAAGCTGAATATTGGTCAATTTTATTGTTTCTGAGGTTTTGAACCATGAAATCATCACACATACTCCCTATTGCCGCCCTTGTCGGCAGTATTTTCGGCAATCCTGTGTTTGCGGCGGATAATGCTGCGCAATCAACGGCTGCCGAGCCCATGCAAGCCGAACTGAAACAGGTAACGGTAAAAGGACATCGCAACGCGCCCGCTGCTGTAGAGCGGGTCAAGGCTAAAACCATTCAGGAACAAATGATTCGGGATACTCGTGATTTAGTGCGTTATTCCTCCGATGTCGGCGTATCTGATGATGGTCGTCGCATGAAAGGTTTTGCTATGCGAGGCGTGGAAGATAACCGCGTTGGTATTAGTATCGATGGGGTGGCATTGCCTAGCTCAGAAGAGAATTCACTCTATGCGCGTTACGGCAACTTCAATAATTCTCGCCTAAGTATCGATACCGAGATGGTTAAGGGTGTGGATATTACGAAAGGTGCAGATTCCTTTGAAAGTGGAAGCGGCTCTTTAGGTGGTAATGTGAACTACCGCACACTTGATGCTCGAGATATTGTTTTGCCTGAACAAAATTTCGGCGCACTTCTACGTAGCGGTTATGCAAGTAAAAATAGAGAGTGGGCGAATACCGTAGGTTTCGGCTATGCGGGCAATGTTTTTGATGCCGTAGTTTTGTATTCCCGCAGACACGGGCATGAAATGAAAAGCAGAGGCGGAGATGTCGTTGATTTTGTAGGGTCAGGCGAATTGGATAAGCAGGATAAGGCAGAGCGCGGTTCTGCACGCATTCATCCTGATCCATCCAAGCACAATAACCACAGTTATTTGGTGAAATTAGGTTGGCAACCGACCGACTCTCACCGTTTCGGTTTTTCTGTTAATGGGCAAAATAACAGCAATTACACTTATGAAAAAACTTACTCTCTAACAAGTTATTGGAGGGAGGCTGACGATGTGCAGAAACGCACCAATATTAACCTGAATCATGAGTGGCTACCTGCCTCTTCTGTTCTTGCTTTGTTACGTACGGATTTGGATTACCAGAAGACTCGAAATGGGGCGATAAACTATAAAGGAGATATGGTTCGCACCGGAGATTGGCGCACAGGTTATCAGTATCACAATGGCTTTATGGCTGATAGAGACGAACGGAATATGGATACCAAATACAAGCGTTTATCTTTCCGTTTGGACAGCCAGCCTTTTTCACTGTGGAAAGGGGAGCACAGATTATCGTTTAAGACTTTTGCCAGTCGTCGCGACTTTGAAAATGTAAATGATGATTTAGATTTTAATTCAACAGGTGATATAACTGACCGCAAGCACTACACGATTATGCGTCCTGTAAAGACAGATCAAATTGGTTTTTCATTGCAGGATAAAATCACTTTTGGCGATAAGTTCTCAGTAAATGCGGGAGTGCGTTATGATCATGAGAAGGTAAAACCACAAGCTTTCAAGTCAGATACACCTTGTTTGAGTACCTGTATTAATGATGGGAATCCTACTGCAAGAAGTTTCAATACGTGGAACGGTTCTTTAGGCTTAGGTTACCGCTTTAACGATACTTGGCGTGCAGCTTACCAAATTAATACGGGACACCGTGTACCGACAGCGTCGGAAATTTATTTCACTTATACCAGTCCTTACGGTAACTGGATAGCTAATCCGTCATTGAAGACCGAACGCAGTCTAAACCAAACTCTGTCGTTGCATGGAAAAAATGACAAAGGAACGTTGGATTTTAGTTTGTATCGGACTCGTTACCATAATTTTTTGTTTGAGGAAGAAAAAACGTATCAAGTGCCTAATGAGTATTACGATGAGTACAGTTGCTATTATAACCCCAAATATTGCAATCCTACGCTTACCAACATTGGTCAACAAATGGTTAATGTGGATAAAGCAAGGGTACAAGGTATTGAATTTAAGGGTGAGTTGAATTTACATCAAGTAATGCCTGTACCAGAAGGTTTTAAATTATCAGGCGCATTGGGTTATAGCAAAGGTAAATTGTCTGGGGATCGTGGCAGTATGTTGTCTATTCAGCCGCTGAAGTTGGTGCTTGGATTGGATTATGAGTCTCCTGATGAACGTTGGGGTATCTTTTCCCGTGTCAGCTATATGGCTCGGAAAAAAGCCAAAGATGCTCAAATAATTGAACAGAATGCTTATTGTACACGCTGGGAATTTGATTATTGGACTGGAGATAGGGAATGCAAAGCCACGGAGTATAGGGAGGATAAAATTGACTCCCGTTGGTTGAATAAAGCTGCAACCATTGTGGATGTGTTCGGTTATTACAAGCCAGTAAAACGTATGACTTTGCGTGCAGGTGTTTATAATCTGTTTAACCGGAAATATCATACATGGGATAGCTTACGGGGCATTAATCCGAGATCGACTATTAACTCTTTAAGCGTATCAGATACTAAATCAGCAGCCCAGGGCTTGGAACGCTACTATGCGCCCGGTCGCAACTACGCCGTATCACTGGAATGGAAGTTCTAAGCCGATTCTGATTTAAGAAACGCAAACAAACCGCCCGAATGTCTTGTTTGGCAGAACATTCGGGCGGTTTTATTATCCGTCTGCTTTAGAGGATGTGTTGAAAAAAGGGATCCAAGATATTTTCACAGAACAGGGAAGGGGTCGTCTGAAAACTGTTGTCCCCATTCTGTTGTAAAAAATTCTTTTTGCATAGTCATTTCATCCCTAATTTGCTTCACTTGTCCGAACTCAATATAAATTCCGCCCTATATCCGCTATAATCGCAAATCGATTATCCAATGTACAAGACAGGAAAATTCATGTCCCAAAGCCGTTTCAACCAAACCGGCCCCAAAATCGGTCTGAGCGTGCGCCTTGCGGAAACGCAGGCGGAAATTGAAGCAGCACAACGCTTGCGTTATCAGGTATTTGCCCAAGAACTGGGGGCGGAAATCGAAAGCGACGACGGTCGCGATGTCGATCCTTACGACGAACATTGCCACCACCTTTTGGCTTTTGACGACGCAACCGGAGAAGTCATCGGCTGCTACCGCCTGATTACCGAAGAAACCGCCAAAAAAGTCGGCGGCTGGTATAGCGAACACGAATTTGACTTGTCCCCTTTGAAAGACATCTTGCCGCAAACCGTCGAACTCGGACGCGCCTGCACCCATCCCGACTACCGCAACGGCGGTTTGGTCATGCTTTTGTGGTCGGGGTTGGTCAAATTCATGAAAGACGAAAACCTGCGCTTTATGATAGGCTGCGGCAGCATCGATATGCACGACGGCGGCAGCGATGCGGCGGGTCTGTATCATGCCCTGAAATCCAAATACCTCGCGCCTGAAAAATGGTGCGTCAAGCCGCTCAATCCGCTCAAATGGGACGAAATTACCCCGTCGGACAAACCGGACGTCCCGCCGCTGATTAAAGGCTACCTCAATGCGGGCGCATGGTTCTGCGGCGAGCCTTGTGTCGATGAAGCGTTCAACTGTGCCGACGTGCTCATCATGATGGACATTACCCGCCTGGCAGACCGTTACCTCCAACGTTTCGCCCCTAAACCATAAAGACCAAAAGGTCGTCTGAAAACCTTTTCAGACGACCTCAACTATTGTGAAATCAGCAAATAACCGATTTTTAGCGGTTTCACCCTATACCAAGATTGCACACACCACAACCTTATGATTGCCAAACTACGTTTTACCTTTCGCCTGCTCTGCATCGGTATCTGCCTGCTTTACGGTATGGCGGAAATGTTCTTCCTGTTTCCCTTTTACAGCAAACGGCGCAAATTGCGCGCCATCCAAATTTGGTCTCTGCGCGTCCTCGCTTCATGCGGCATGAAGCTGGAAACCTTCGGCACACTGCCTCAGGAAGGGCAGGCGCAGTTGTTAATCAGCAACCATATCTCTTGGTTGGACATCATGGCAGTCAACGGCGCATTCCCAGGACGTTTCGTGGCGAAAGACGATGTCGCCAAATGGCCGGTAGTCGGCTATCTCGCCACGCAGGCGCAGACCGTTTACGTTTCACGCAATAAAGGCACCAAAGGCAATACCGCTAAAATCGCCACGGTAACCGAAGCCCTTAAAAACGGCGATACCGTAACCATTTTCCCGGAAGGGACGAGTACGGAAGGTTATGAAATTCTCCCGTTCAAGCCCAGCTTTTTCCAAACCGCCTACGACGCAGGCGTTCCCATTATCCCCATGCTCTGCCGCTACCCCAATCCCGACGGCACCAGTCCGAACCTTCAGGCGGCTTATGTGGGCGATACCAGCCTGTGGCAATCCATCTGCATGATCATCAGCCAGCCTTCCAGCAAGGTGGAGCTGCATTTTCTGGAGCCGGTTCCTGCCAAAGAAGACCGCTACGAAACGGCGCTGGAAATACACGGCATCTTGAGCCGAGAATTAAAAAAATTGGGCTGACAGGTCCAAACAAACGAAAAGAACTTCAAACCGCTATCCGAACCGTTTCATCAAACCAAACAATAGGAGAAGCCAAATGGAAGAAACATTCGTCCAAACGCTGACCATCGCCGGCTCGGATTCCGGCGGCGGGGCGGGGATACAGGCGGATTTGAAGACGTTTCAGATGCGCGGCGTGTTCGGCACCAGCGTGCTGACCGCCGTGACCGCGCAAAATACGCTCGGCGTATCGGCGGTGCATCTGGTTCCGACCGACATCATTGCTGCGCAAATCGAAGCCGTCCGCGCCGATTTTGAAATCCGCGCCTATAAAATCGGGATGCTGGGTACGGCTCAAGTGATTGAATGCGTTGCTGAAAATCTGAAAAGATGCCGTTTCGGCAAGCGCGTCCTCGATCCGGTGATGATTGCCAAAGGCGGTGCGCCGCTGTTGCAGGATTCCGCCGTCGAAGCGATGAAACGCCTGCTGTTGCCCGATACGGACATTCTGACGCCGAACCTGCCCGAAGCGGAAGCCTTGACGGGCGTGCGCATTGAAAACCGCCAAGACGCGGAACGCGCTGCCAAAATCCTGCAAGATTGCGGTGTGAAAAACGTGGTGATTAAAGGCGGGCATTTGGGCGACAGCCGCAGCGAATACTGCATCGACTGGCTGTTTACACCGGATGACGTGTTTGAATTTGCCGACCGCCGCTTTCCGACGGCGCATACGCACGGTACGGGCTGCACGTTCTCCGCCTGTATCGCCGCCGATCTGGCAAAAGGTTTCGAAACGCTCGAAGCCGTGCAAACCGCCAAAAAATACATTACCGAAGCGATTCGCAATCCTTTGAACATCGGCGCGGGACACGGTCCGGTCAATCATTGGGCTTATCGGGATTGAATAAGGTCGTCTGAAACGGAAATTTCAGACGACCTCTTGCTATATTTATCAGTCAAATTTGTTTACAATATTGGGCAAACCAACTTCAACTTCGCGGAAGAGAAATCATGCAAGTTACATCAAAATGGATAGACGGAATGTGCTTTGTCGGCACGACCGAAAACGGACACAGCGTCGTCATGGAAGGCGCGGCGGCGGAAGGGCAGGCGAAACGCGGTCCCAGTCCGATGGAAATGCTGCTGTTGGGTGTGGCGGGCTGTTCCAGCATCGATGTCGTGATGATTGCCGAGAAGCAGCGTCAAAAGGTGGTGGACTGCCAAGCGACGGTTACCGCGAAGCGCGCCGACGATGCCCCGCGCGTGTTCACCGAAATCCACATCCATTTTAAAGTCATCGGACACAACCTGACCGAATCCGCCATCGAGCGCGCCGTGCAGATGTCTGCCGAAAAATATTGTTCCGCCTCGATTATGCTGGGCAAGGCGGCGAAAATCACCCACAGTTTTGAAACCGTCGAAGCGGAGTAATTTTTCAGACGACCCCCGTATCCTTCAGGGGTCGTCTGAAAAGCGTTTAGAGGCGGAATATTGTTAAAGCGTGAATAAAGCCCGCCCGACAAAAAAGCAGATATATTCACGCTACACTATGAATATATCTGCTTGCTTATTGTGGATTCTCTCTCTATCAGCCTTCATAACTTGGCCTTGTGAGGATATTGTGCAAGCTTCACTAGAGATTGTCAACAATTTTTAATTATATCTTAATCAGATTTTGTGCTATATCGAAATGGAATCAAGCAAAAAGCGATAAGGGGCGGGTTGCCGCCGTCGCAAAATTTCTGTTATTTCAAACGATATGACACGCCAGACTATGAGGAGAGCTTAAATAATGAATACCGATAACGATACCCTCCATGCGCCTACCCCTTCTTCCATGATGCCGGCAGGCAGGCATGATTCGGAGCTGTTCCGCGTTTACGCCCTGATTTTGGACGGCATCACCGACCATGTTTTGCTGCCCGGCAAAAAACTGACCGAATCCGAGCTGTGCCGCCAGATGGTTTGCTCGCGCAATACCGTGCGCGGCGCGCTGTCCTTGTTGGCACACGACAAAATCGTCGATTTGCAGCCCAATCGCGGCGCGTTCGTCCATGTTCCCGATTTGAAGGAAATGCAGGACGTGTTCAACGCGCGTATCGAAATGGAAAGCATGATTTTGAACCTTCTGTCCGATATGCCCGATTTGGAAACCCGCCTTCAGCCGCTCTACGCCATGATCGAGCGTGAAGAACAGGCATCCGACAGTGGCGACCGCGTGGGTTGGAACCGCCTGTCCAACGCCTTCCACGTCGAACTGGCGCGCCTGATCGACAACAACGTCTTGTTCGACATCATGAACACCCTGTGCGCCCGCTCTTCGCTCATTGTCGCCGTCTTCGATGCGCAGCGTCATGAAAAACGCACCATCAACACCCACACCCATTCCGAACACCGCGAAATCCTCGACCTGCTGACCAACGGCAAACGCAACCGCGTGGTCAAAGTCATGCGCAAACACTTAAGCGCGTGCGTGGAGCGTTTGGAACGCAAATACGAAGCGGAATAACACGAACACGGCAAAAAGGTCGTCTGAAAACCGGGATTCAGGTTTTCAGACGACCTTTGGTTTTGGGTAAAGCCGAATCGGCGGCAGCCTTTTCCGATTTTGGGCAAAAGGCGTACAATCCGAATTCAAACGAACCGGAACGAATTGAAACGAATCCAGATGAAACCAAAAATACAAAGACACGAACACATCCTCGCCCTGGTGCGCGAGCAGCATTTCATGACGGTCGAGCAGCTTGCGGAAGCCTTGGACGTGACCCCGCAGACCATACGCCGCGATATACAGGAATTGAGCGAAACGCGGCAGTTGAAGCGTTACCACGGCGGAGCGTCGGTCGGCGATATTTCGGGCGGCGTGGCGCAAGGCAAGCGAAAACACTGCCAAAATGAAAAAAACGCCATCGCCCGCCTGATTGCCGCCCACATTCCCGACAATTCGTCGCTGTTTATCAGCATAGGCACGACGATGGAAGCCGTTGCCGCCGAGTTGGTCAAGCAGCGTAAAAACCTGCGGATTATCACCAACAATATTTACGTCGCCTCCATCACGTCCGCGCGCACCGACTACACCGTCATCATCACTTCCGGCGTCGTTCGCCCCTTGGATGGCGGGATTACGGGTGTGGCGACGGTCGATTTTATCAATCAGTTTAAAGTCGATTATGCCGTTATGAGTACGCACGGCGTGGAAAGCGACGGATCGCTTTTGGACTACGACTATAAAGAAGTCAGCGTCATGCAGGCGATGATGACCAATGCGCGGGTCAGGTATTTGGGCGTGGACCACAGCAAATTCAACAGCAATGCCTTGGTCAGGCTGGGCGACATCGGTTCGTTTGACAAAGTATTTACCGACCGCGTACCTGAAGCCGCCATGCAGAAGGTTTTGGGCGATGCGGGCGTAGAATGGCTGGTTGCCGAACCTGTGCCGCTTTGATTTCGGGGGTTACAAAAGGTTAATGAAATTCGGGTACAATGGGGAGGCGTTTTCAGATGGCTGCTATTGAATGGGCAGGTCGTCTGAAAACAATCATCCGTATATGAATGTTCTTTGATTCAGAAGAACAGTTTTGAAAAGACATAAAGATGAATTTCCCCCGTATCAGCGAAAGAACATTTGCCGGCCTTTCATTGGCTGGCAGTATCATTATTATCATCACGACTTCGATATGGTTCAGTCAGGCAATACCCGATCGCTTCGAGCTTACATTGATTGCCGGTATGTTGATGCTTTGTTCGGCGAATCTGGTTTATGTCCTGTTTTCCCATCGTTTGCGACCTGCTACTGTGGCGGGCAGCGTGTGGATAACAACCATACTTTGGTTGTTGTTTATGATGGCGGTAGACAGTGCTGACAGTCATAATGACCCTTACTCCCCCAATTACGATCATCACGGATCAGCTTTTTTGTGGCTAGGGTTGCCTATATTTTATGTTGGTTCGCTGATTGTTTCCATTATCGCCACCGCAGCCCGCCCCAAGCTGCTCTCTTTGGAAAAATCCTCGCTTCAAGCATTTTGGGCGTCCATGCGCTGGTCTTTTATCGGCACTACCGGTTTGCTTTGGATTTTTTACCCAATCGCAATTTTGGTTATTTTGGGTATTGTTCTGTTGATTAACCGGCTGGTTGATTTTATCGATTCATCAACCGCATTTAAACGTCCGGAAGACAATGCTTCCGACCATTCCAATCTTTCATCCGATTCGTAATTGTCTATACAGAGGTCTGCTATTTGACGGATAGGTCGTCTGAAAACCAATCATCCGTATATGAATGTTCTTTGATTCAGAAGAACAGTTTTGAAAAGTCGTAAAGATGAATTTCCCCCGTATCAGCGAAAAAAAATTTGCCGGCCTTTCATTGGTGGGCAGTATCGTTATTATCATCACTACTTCGATATGGTTCTATCAGGTAGGTCCTGAAGGTTTTGACAGCACATTGATTGCCGGTATGTTGATGCTTGTCTCGGCGAATCTGGTTTATGCCCTGTTTTACCGGCGTTTGCGTCCCGCCACGTTGGCGGGCGGCTTGTGGGCGACAGCCATCGTTTGGGTTTGGTATATGATAGAGGTGCTCGATGAGCTCGCTTACATTCGGCACGGTTCAGGTGATTTATGGTTTGTGTTGCCTTTATTCTATGGCATCTCGCTGATTGCTTCCATTATCGCTACCGCAGCCCGCACCAAGCTGCTCTCTTTGGAAAAATCCTCGCTTCAAGCATTTTGGGCGTCTATGAGCTGGTCTTTTATCGGCAATGCCGGTTTGCTTTGGATTTTTTACCCAATCGCACTTTTGATTATTTTGGGTATCGTTCTGTTGATTAACCTGCTGGTCAAGTTGATCGATTCATTAACGGCATCAAAACGTCCGGAAGGCAATACTTCCGACCATTCCAATCTTTCATCCGATTCGTAATTGTCTATACAGAGGTCGTCTGAAACGGTTTTCAGACGACCTCTGTACCTTGTATTGACTGTAAAGCCGTCCTGTTTTCAGGTAAAATCGGCACGACATCATATTTTCAGATAGCTCCCGACCATGCTCAACAAAGACCAATTCGCGGACAACCATTTCATCCGCACCATCATCGAAGAAGACTTAAAAAGCGGCAAACACGAAGCCATCCAAACCCGCTTCCCGCCCGAACCCAACGGTTACCTGCACATCGGCCACGCCAAATCCATCTGCCTGAACTTCGGTTTGGCGTATATTTACGACGGCTTGTGCAACCTGCGTTTCGACGATACCAACCCCGAAAAAGAAAACGACGAATACGTCAACGCCATCAAAGAAGATGTCGAGTGGCTGGGTTTCCATTGGGCGGGCGAGCCGCGTTTCGCTTCCAATTATTTCGACCAACTTTACGACTACGCCGTCGGTTTAATCAAAGACGGCAAAGCGTATGTTGATGATTTGACGCCCGAAGAAATGCGCGAATACCGCGGTACGCTGACCGAAGCGGGCAAAAATAGCCCTTACCGCGACCGCAGCGTCGAAGAAAACCTCGACCTGTTCACGCGCATGAAAAACGGCGAATTCCCTGACGGCAGCAAAACCCTGCGCCTGAAAATCGATATGGCGGCAGGCAACATCAATATGCGCGATCCTGTCATCTACCGCATCCGCCGCGCCCATCACCACAACACCGGCGACAAATGGTGCATCTACCCGATGTACGACTACACGCATTGCATTTCCGATGCTATCGAAGGCATTACGCATTCCTTGTGTACGCTCGAATTTGAGGCCCACCGCCCGCTGTACGACTGGGTGTTGGACAACATCCCCGCGCCGCACGCCACCCGCCCGCGCCAATACGAGTTTTCCCGTTTGGAACTTTTGTATTCCATTACGTCCAAACGCAAGCTGAACCAACTGGTTTCAGACGGCCACGTTTCCGGCTGGGACGACCCGCGTATGCCGACGATTTCCGGTATGCGCCGCCGCGGTTACACGCCCGAAGGCCTGCGCCTGTTTGCCAAACGCGCCGGTATTTCCAAATCTGAAAACATCGTCGATATGAGCGTGTTGGAAGGCGCGATTCGCGAAGAGTTGGAAAACTCCGCCCCTCGCCTGATGGCAGTCTTGAACTCGCTTAAAGTCACCCTGACCAACTTTGAAGCCGGCAAAACCCAAAGCCGTAGCGCCGCGTTCCATCCCAATCACGAAGAAATGGGCGAGCGTGAAATCCCTGTGTCCCAAACCATCTACATCGAGGCAGACGACTTTGCCGAAAATCCGCCCAAAGGCTTCAAACGTCTGACTCCGGGCGGCGAAGTACGCCTGCGTCACGGCTATGTGATCAAGTGCGACGAAGTCGTAAAAGACGCGGCAGGCAATGTGGTCGAACTTAAATGCAGCATCGACCATGACACCTTGGGCAAAAATCCCGAAGGCAGAAAAGTCAAAGGCGTGATTCACTGGGTTTCCGCCGAACATGCTGCCGAAATCAAAGTCCGCCTGTATGACCGCCTCTTTACCGTCGAGCGTCCCGATGCCGTGCGCGGCGAAGACGGCGAATACCTGCCGTTTACCGATTTCCTCAACCCAGAATCCATTAAGGAAATCACCGCCTACGCCGAACCCGCAGCCAAAAACCTGCCCGCCGAAAGCCGTTGGCAGTTTGAGCGTATCGGCTATTTCGTGACCGACCGCAAAGACCACCGCCCTGAGCAGCCTGTGTTCAACCGCACGGTCACGCTGAAAGACTCTTGGCAGCCCAAGTAATCTGTTGGCAACAGCAATACTGGAAGGTCGTCTGAAAACTTGGAATCGGGTTTCAGACGACCTATTTTCTGAATATAAAGAAAAGGAAATACTTGTTTTGGAGAATTTAATTCTTATTGGCATGGCCATATTGGCTATGGCCGCCATAGTTTGGATTGCCAGTATTGTGGCAATTGTTAAATCCAAAAATCCGCTGATTAGGAATTCAGCCATCATTTTTAATTTGATCGTGGTGTCGTTGTTTGGCATGTATATGGTTAAGGCATGGCAAGCTAAAAGGTATGATGATTCAAGTTATCAAACGGCTAAAGAGGAGTTGGTGATTGATGGTATACGAATCCCGGCAGGCTCTAAGCTGACCGTAGCTCCTCAGGATGGGGTATCGAAAAAGCCTGATTTTTCTACTTTTAGCGAAGTTACATTTTCTCGCCCCGTTGAATGGAAAGGCATCGAAGTTAATGGAATGAATCGTTCTGCGTACCAGACTGAAGATGGTTATCAAGCAACACTGACGATGAATGCTATCGGGGAAGCCAGGACGGTTGATGTGGAAGGGTGGTCCTGCCGGAGTGACGGAGAGATGGAGTGGCAAGCATTGACTAAAGGTGGCAAGATGCCGTCCAGTCCCGCTGATTATTTCCTATCAAGTTGTATGTTAAACGAATCAGCCGAAGTGTCCCTGCCTGAGTGGTTTGTGGATGGGAAATTATATTTTTGGCAAGTGACGCGCACTGAACGTGACGGTTATTGGCAGGTAAAGATTGCTTCCAATGATCAGCCTTATTGGGGAAACGTCATTCTTGATTCAAATAAACAGTTAAAAAACTTTGAGCTGACATTAACACAGAAAAACTTGCCAGGCTGTGCGATTGATGATGACGGTGTTACGCTGGAATGGGATAGGGATAAACCTGATGTCGTTACAGTAGTGAGCACTATTGATCTGCCCGAATTATGCTGGGGTAAAAAAGTTGTCCGGCCCAAATCAAAGGCGGCAGAATAGAGGTATTGAGGTCGTCTGAAAACTTGGAATCGGGTTTTCAGACGACCTTTGTTGATAAAGGAATGAGATGGAACGTTATTCTGTACATTTGAAACTGCTGGGAATGGCGGTGTTGTGGGGGGCGTCTTGGCCGATGGGGCGGATGCTGGGTCAGTCGCTGCCGCCGCTGACGGGCGGGGCGCTTCGGTTTGTACTGGCTTCGGTTTTGTTGTCGGGTTGGTTGTTTGCGCGCAGCAGGTTTGCGACTTTTGCGGCTTTGTCGGCGCGGCAATGGCTGGGCTTGACGGCGGCTGCTTCCGTCGGGGTGTGCGGCTATGCGGTGTTTTTTATGCTGGGTTTGCAGGCGATGCCGGCGGGTAAGGCGGCGGTGGTTGTGGCGGTGAATCCCGTGCTGACGCTGCTGCTGGCGGCTTGGTTCTTCGGTGAACGGTTAAATGCGAAGATTTTGGCAGGTATGCTGCTGGCGGTCGGCGGTGCGATAACGGCGGTAACGCAAGGACAGCCGTTGACGGTATTGTCGGGCGGCATCAAGGCGGGGGAGTGGCTGATTTTCGGCTGTGTGGTCTGCTGGGCTGCTTATACTTTAATCGGACGTGCGGTTTTGCGCGGGATAGACGCGTTGACGGTAACGGCGGCAACTTCATTCATCGGCGCGCTGATGTTGTCGGTGGTGGCGTTGTGGACGGACGGATTGCCGTTTGAGGCAATGGCGGCGATGGATGCACGCGGTTGGACGGCATTGGCGTGGCTGGTCATCGGTGCGACGGTATTGGCCTACGCGTGGTATTTCGAAGGCGTGAAGACTTTGGGCGCAGGCAGCGCGGCGGCGTATATTACGCTCGTACCGATTTTCGGTATGCTGTCTTCAGCGTGGGTTTTGGGCGAACCGCTGCATATTTCGCTGGTTGCGGGTTGCGCGGCGGCAGTCGGCGGCATGACGCTGATGCGTTACGGGCAGAAGGTCGTCTGAAAAGGTTCAAGAGAGGATAAGTTCCTTATCAAACGATGGATGCTCTGTCAGTTTTATAGAAACTCAATCCAGTAGTTTCGGTGTGGTTCGATAATGACCGGTTTGCACCAGAAATATTTGAGGTATCCCAAATTGGCGGGCGTTACGGGGCGGTTGTTCATATTGAATTTTTCAGCACTTTCCCTAGTCAGGAAACATTTGACGGATACATAATGTTTACCGTCTGATTCTCTTTGAATGCCTTCGAAACCGATTCTGTCTCCCACCTTAAACTCTTTGGTAATGAGTTGTCCGAGAAAATAAACGGTTTTGTTTTTCATCAACTCGTAGGCTTTCGCATTTTCTATTTCGGCATTTGTTGCTGCAAACATAATGCAAAAGCTGTCGATAAGGTCTTTCAGGGGCTGCAAATCGTCTTTGGAAAAGATAATGTCCGATGTATCAAGTCCGGATATAACAAGGTTTACATAATAGGGTTGCCAGATAACCGCATCAAGAGACATGCCTAAAGGGATGGTTTGCGCTTTGTAGCCGGTGATTTCAAACTTTCTCCTTTCTTTTTCATATGCCTCTGTTGAAGCAAAGACATGAAGGTTCTCCACTTTCCTGAACGGTCTTTTTTTTACGAAAGCAATGACAGGCCTGTCCAGTTGTTCGAATAAATTGAGGTTGTAGTATTCAATAGGGATTTTTTGCATTGAGATCTTTCTTTTCTATGTTTCGTGGTTTTATTCTAACATATCGCTAAAGCGGCTGTTCCGTTTGCGATAACGTTGTCTGTCGGCTTGTAAACTTGTTTCAGGACAAGGCAGGGGGCGTCTGAAATTTTTGTTCGGGTATTTTTACTTTATTGAAATTGGGTTTCAGACGACCTTTTATTTATAATAGGTAAGTTGAAGCAATATGGTTTTGATAACGAGAGAAATTTCAATATAACGAACAAAGAAAGAATCAATGCTGCCGTTTTATAACTTTATTTGGCTGACGGTGGTCGCCATACTGGGCTTGATGCTTGTCGATATGATGTTGAAGGCTGAAAGACCGTTGTTTAAAGCAATGGCTGTCAGGTTCAACGTGTTTTTGCTGTGCTGTTTGGGCGTGCAGGCGTGGAGCGTGTGGATGGGGCAGCAAAAACCGGAAGGGTATGTGCTTCGGGAAGATACGGTGGTAGATGGTTTTCCATTGCCCACCGGAACAAAGTTACATTTTCGGTGGAAAAAGGATATTGAATCTTACGAGTATGCAGTCTTCCCCAAGCCCGTCGAATGGAAAGGCGTGATGATTAAGGCGGTGGAACGGAAGTTTTATGACCAAAATATGGGCGAAGGCGTCTTTCTGAAGCCGACGGAAGTAGCCGATCGGAAACCGGTTTGGTCGGAAGGTTGGTTGTGCCGTGTGGACGCTGAAAATTTTGGGTGGAAATATGTCGGTACGAAGGATAAGCGAACGCCTTCGCCTGACGATTACCGGCTGACGGGATGCCAGTTGGATGAGTCTTTCGCGCTGCCGGTGCCGCAATTGGGCGAAAATGTGAAGCTCGGTTTACATGAAGTGAGATACATTGAATCCGGCAAAGTTTGGCTGGCATGGTTGGCTCCTGAAAATATGCCTTTTACAGGCTTGATCACGCTGGACGGTAAAAAGAATATTGTGGAAATAGAGATTGAACCCAAACAAACCGATATTTTGGGTTGCGTATTTGACAATGTTTCCTTGCTGACTTGGAATCGTGACCGACCGGATATCTGGACGGTATCGGCCCGCCCGAAAGCGGAAAATGAATTGGTGGAAGAGCATAATGTGAAACAGCCGGAAACTTGTTGGGGGAGAAAACTTGTCTATCAGTATTAATCGGCAGGTCGTCTGAAAAGGCGGCAACCGGCTGCTTTGTGTTCAATATTTTTTATCAAGGAAATCATGATGTCCGCTCCGCTTGAAATCGAAACCCACCCTTTCCCCACCTTGCTGCCGCCGCAGGCGACGGTGATGATGATGGGGACGTTTCCGCCCAAGGAAGACAAACGCGCGATGCAGTTTCATTATCCGAATTTTCAAAACGATATGTGGCGCGTCTACGGGCTGGTGTTTTTTAATGATGCGGCGCATTTCCAGATGCCGTCTGAAAAAGCGTTTGATGCGGAGAAAATCAAGGCGTTTTTGCGCGAACGGGGGATTGCGTCCTGTCCGACTGTGTTGAAGGCGGTGCGGGAACACGGCAATGCGTCCGACAAGTTTTTGCAAGTGGTCGAAACCGTCGATTTGGCGGCGGTGTTGGCGCAGATGCCCGACTGCCGCCACATCTGCACCACCGGCGGGAAGGCGACGGAAATCCTGCTCGATATTCAGGGCGGCGGCATCAAAATGCCGAAAACGGGCGAAACCGTGCCGTTTCCGTTTGCCGGACGGAATTTGACCCTGACCCGCCTGCCGTCCACTTCGCGCGCCTATCCTTTGAGTTTGGCGAAAAAGGCGGCGGCGTATCGGGCGTTTTTCGAAATGGCGGGTTTGTGTGAAAAACAGTTATAATTGCCGACAATTTTCCCTTTCAGACGACCTTTAGCAGACCGAGGCCGTCTGAAAAAACAGACAAGGAAGAAATCCGATGAAAAACTACCACGCGCCCGACGAGAAGGGCTTTTTCGGCGAACACGGCGGACTTTATGTCTCCGAAACTCTGATTCCCGCCTTGCAAGAGTTGGCGGATGCCTATCAAGCAGCGAAAAACGACCCGTCGTTTTGGGAGGAGTTCCACCGCGATTTGAAACACTACGTCGGCCGCCCCAGTCCCGTTTACCATGCCGTGCGATTGTCCGAGCATTTGGGCGGCGCGCAAATCTGGTTGAAACGCGAAGACTTGAACCACACCGGCGCGCACAAGGTAAACAACACCATCGGTCAGGCACTGCTCGCCCGCCGTATGGGCAAAAAACGTGTCATCGCCGAAACCGGCGCGGGTCAGCACGGCGTGGCTTCCGCCACCGTCGCCGCCCGCTTCGGCATGACTTGCGACGTGTACATGGGCGCGGACGACATCCAGCGTCAAATGCCCAACGTGTTCCGCATGAAATTGTTGGGCGCAAACGTAGTCAGCGTCGACAGCGGCAGCCGCACGCTGAAAGACGCGATGAACGAAGCCATGCGCGAATGGGTCGCCCGCGTGGACGACACGTTCTACATCATCGGCACCGCCGCCGGCCCCGCGCCGTATCCTGAAATGGTGCGCGATTTCCAATGCGTTATCGGCAACGAAGCCAAAGCGCAGATGCAGGAAGCCATCGGCAGACAGCCTGACGTCGCCGTTGCCTGCGTCGGCGGCGGCTCGAACGCCATCGGCCTGTTCCACCCGTATATCGGCGAAGAAAACGTGCGCCTCGTCGGCGTGGAAGCCGGCGGTTTGGGCGTGGATACTCCTGACCACGCCGCGCCGATTACCAGCAAAGCCCCCATCGGCGTATTGCACGGCTTCCGCAGCTACCTGATGCAGGATGAAAACGGTCAAGTCTTGGGTACACACTCCGTTTCCGCAGGCTTGGATTACCCCGGCATCGGCCCGGAACACAGCCACCTGAACGACATCAAGCGCGTCGAATACACCGTCGCCAAAGACGACGAAGCACTCGAAGCCTTTGATTTGTTGTGCTGCTTCGAAGGCATCATCCCCGCGCTCGAATCCAGCCATGCCCTTGCATGGGCAGTCGCCAACGCGCCGAAAATGGGCAAAGACCAAGTGATTCTGGTCAACCTGTCCGGCCGCGGCGATAAAGACATCAATACCGTGGCGAAGCTGAAAGGGATTGAGTTGTAGGGATGATGTGAAGGTCGTCTGAAAACAAAAATATGATGATTCTCCCCAATTGTTACAGCTATTTCCGTATGGTGTCCGACCACAATTGCGCCGATGAATTGACGCAATTGCTCGGTATCCAGCCGTTTTCTGTTACCCGGTGTGGAGAGACGCATTTAGCTAATGGAATGCTACGCCCACAGCCGGCTGATTGGAGCGCATGGAATGGCTGCCGCCAAGATCAGCCGGTCAATGATGCAGAAGGACAGTGCCTGTGGATTGTCCGCCAATTGCACGGGAACATTGATGCACTTGTCCGATTCCGTCGGCAATACCAAGCAAAATTTTGGTTGGAAGTTGTCCCTGAATATGTTGTGGATGCAGAACAAAATCCTTATATAGGATTTAGTCGGGAAATCATAGAATTTTGTTATCTGACAGGTACGGAAATAGACGTCGATGTCTATCATTACTGCAATTTCTGCGACTCTGATGAAGGACAAAACGGTACGCTGCATTAATCTGCTTTCGTTGACCTGAATTTGTCTTTTAAAGTCCTTGGTTTTGGATATTGACAGGATATAGGGCGTATTCATGTTTACGCCGTGATTAGCTATATCGCCTGACACTCCGAAAATAACGCCGTTTGAAAGTCCGCCTTTCAAACGGCGTTATTTTTAAGCTGCCTGATATTTTTCTACATACTATGCCGGATATGAACCACATCACCGAAAACAGGTTTTCAGACGACCTTTTCCTTATTCAATAAAGACTTTTCAGGTTTTCATCTAATCAGAGTGGGTTAAAATAGCGGAATTTGATATAAACCCTTCTCAGAAAATATGTTGCCCGAACACACTTCCTCCCTGCTCGATTTCGACCGCGCCCATCTGCTCCATCCCTATACGTCCATGACCGATCCGTTGCCTGTTTATCCGGTGCGCCGTGCGGAGGGCGTGCATATCGAATTGGCGGACGGTACGCGGCTGATTGACGGGATGTCGTCTTGGTGGTGTGCGATACACGGCTACAATCATCCTGTTTTGAATCAGGCGGTTGAGGCGCAGATTAAGCAAATGTCGCATGTGATGTTCGGCGGTTTGACGCACGAGCCGGCGGTGGAGCTGGGCAAATTATTGGTCGGAATTTTGCCACAGGGGCTGGACCGTATTTTTTATGCGGATTCGGGTTCGGTTTCGGTAGAAGTTGCGCTGAAGATGGCGGTGCAATACCAGCAGGCGCGGGGTTTGACCGCGAAGCAGAATATCGCGACGGTGCGGCGCGGGTATCACGGCGATACTTGGAACGCGATGTCCGTCTGCGATCCGGAAACGGGGATGCACCATATTTTCGGCAGCGCTCTGCCGCAGCGTTATTTTGTCGATAATCCGAAAAGCCGTTTCGACGATGAATGGGACGGAACGGATTTGCAGCCTGTCCGCGCCTTGTTTGAAGCGCATCATGCGGATATTGCCGCCTTTATTTTAGAGCCGGTCGTGCAGGGCGCGGGCGGCATGTATTTTTATCATCCGCAGTATCTTCGCGGTTTGCGCGATTTGTGCGACGAATTTGATATCGTGTTGATTTTTGACGAAATCGCCACCGGATTCGGGCGCACGGGCAAGATGTTTGCCTGCGAACACGCGGAGGTCGTACCGGATATTATGTGTATCGGCAAGGGCTTGAGCGGCGGCTATATGACGTTGGCGGCGGCAATCACTTCGCAAAAAGTCACCGAAACGATTTCGCGCGGCGAAGCGGGCGTGTTTATGCACGGCCCGACATTTATGGCGAACCCGCTGGCGTGTGCCGTTGCCTGCGCTTCGGTCAAGCTGCTTTTGTCCCAAGATTGGCAGGCAAATATCCGCCGCATCGAAAGCATCTTAAAAGGTCGTCTGAAAACCGCATGGGACATTCGCGGCGTGAAAGACGTGCGCGTTTTGGGTGCCATCGGCGTGATTGAGCTGGAAAAAGGCGTGGATATGGCGCGTTTCCAAGCGGACTGCGTGGCGCAGGGCATTTGGGTGCGTCCATTCGGCAGGCTGGTGTACCTCATGCCGCCTTACATCATTTCAGACGACCTCTTGACCGAACTTGCCGACAAAACCATACAAATCTTGAAGGAACACAACAAATGAAAGGCGTTTACTTCGTCAGCGGTATCGATACGGACATCGGCAAAACCGTTGCTACCGGCATGTTGGCAAAACAATTGTTGCAGCAGGGCAAAAGCGTGATCACGCAAAAGCCCGTGCAAACCGGTTGCCAAAACATTGCCGACGACATCGCCGTCCACCGCAACATCATGGGCATACCCATGCAGGAAGCCGACAAACAGCGGCTGACCATGCCCGAAATCTTCAGCTATCCCGCCTCGCCCCACCTCGCCGCCCGTCTGGACGGCAGGACTTTGGACTTGAACAAAATCCGCGCCGCCACGCAGCAACTGGCGGCACAATACGAAATCGTGTTGGTCGAAGGCGCAGGCGGATTGATGGTTCCGCTGACGGAAAACCTGTTGACCATTGATTATATTCAGCAACAGGCTTATCCCGTCATTCTCGTCACCAGCGGACGGCTCGGCAGCATCAACCACACCCTGCTCAGCTTCTCCGCGCTCAAACAATACGGCATCAGCCTGCACAGCCTCATTTTCAACCACATCCACGACAGCCGCGACGAACACATCGCCCAAGACAGCTTGGCGTATCTAAAGGGTCGTCTGAAAACAGATTTTCCCGATGCGGAGTGGATGGAGTTGGATAAGGTGGAGACGGACGAAAGGTCGTCTGAAAACGATTAACACATGAAACACATCAATCTAAACCCCATGAATCCCCCTTTGAATTGGCAAGACAAACTTCCCGACGAGCTGCCGCAAGGCTGGAACGAACACTCCGCCGCCTTGTGTCAAGCGCAATCGCTGACCGCCGCTTTACGCGCCTTGGGCGGCAGCTTTACGGTAAAAGTGCTGTATATGGGCGAACTGGATGGGCAGGGCAATTCGTTTGGCGGAAATCATGCCGAAACCGCTGCCCCGCAATTCGTCCGCGACGTTTTGCTGCATCTGGACGGCGTTCCCGTCGTACAGGCGCGCAGCGCGTGCAGCCTGCAATCGCAAGCCTGGCGCGGCGTGTTGGATTGCGGCACGCAGCCTTTGGGCGAGCGGCTGTTTGACGGCACGCTGCCCTTGAAGCGTTCGGCATTCGAGTTTTGTCTGATGGAAAACGCAGGCGGTCAGGATGATTTCAGACGACCTGTCGCTGCCCGCAGGTCTTATTTTGATTGGGATGGCGAGGTGTTGGAACTGACGGAATATTTTTTGGCGGGGTTAGCGCAGTTTGTGTAGGGCTCGGATATGCCGTTTTTGTATCTTTCTGTAAAAGTTGGGGATAAGGGTCTAAATAAAATAGTAAAATCTAAAAATTGATTTATAATGAACATAATACGCTAAGCAATAATTACAAATTGATTTATTATACCAATAACATATTTTTCACATTCGCATGAAGATAAGACGTGTTCTCCTACATTTTTTCCCGCGCTATGCCGTCGGACGGATGGTCATATACGGCAAATTGATGCGCATCGACAAGCCTATCGGCACGTTGTTGCTGCTTTGGCCGACCTATTGGGCGTTATGGGTCGCTTCGGAAGGCATTCCGGAAGCGGATATTTTTTGGGCGTTTACCGCCGGTACGTTCTTTATGCGCAGCGCAGGCTGCGTGATCAACGACTTTGCCGACCGCGATTTTGACGGTTCGGTCGAGCGCACGAAAAACCGCCCCTTTGCCCGCGGGTTGGTTTCTAAAACGGAAGCGATTCTGCTGACCGTCATCCTCTGCCTGCTTGCCGCCCTCTGCATGACGCCGCTGAACCTGTTGACTTGGGTGATGAGCGTTCCCGCGCTGTTTCTGGCGATGACTTACCCCTTTACCAAACGGTTTTTCCCGCTGCCGCAGTTTTATTTGGGGCTGGCGTTTTCTTTCGGGATTCCGATGGCGTTTGCCGCCGTCCGCAGCGGCGTGCCTTCTACGGCGTGGCTGATGTTTACCGCCAATGCTTTGTGGACGCTTGCCTACGACACGATTTATGCGATGTCGGACAAGGAAGACGATTTGAAAATCGGGATTAAAACTTCGGCGATCACGTTCGGCGATCACGATATTTCCGCTTCTATGCTCTGCCATTTTTGGTTTACCGCGCTGATGGCGGTGTTGGGTGTGAAAATCGGCGCGACATGGCCGTATTGGATCATGCTGCCTGCGGTGGTGTGGCTGCAAATCGGTCAATACCATGCCATCAAAACCCGCGACCGCCAGACTTGTTTTAAAGTGTTTCTGGATAACAACTATATCGGCCTGCTGTGGTTTTTGGGTCTGGCGGGGCATTATTTGTGGGCTTTGGCTGCCACGCGGTTGTAAGGCAATAAAATGGTTAACACGTCGTCTGAAAAGGGTTTCAGACGACGTTTTGCTTTTGGGGCAGGGCGGGTTGACGATGGTGGCGGGGTTTTATCTGGTATCCAAACCCGCGGTAAACCACTTGCCGCCGTTTTCAGACGACCTTGTGTATGAGTTAAGAAATATCAAAGAAGCAGCGTTTCTTGTTAGCAATCTGAGTGTAAATTGCGTGTTCAGGATTGAGGTTTGTACAGACAGTCGGTACAATTCCATTTCATTTTGCCACATCAAAAGAGATTTCTATGAGCCTTATCGGCGAAATTTTGCCTTTGTCCCATATCGTTTTAGACTTGGAAGTCGGCAGCAAAAAACGCTTGTTTGAAGAAGCGGGCCTGCTGCTTGAACATGAAGCAGAATTACCTCACGGCGATGTCTTCGACTGCCTGTTTGCCCGCGAAAAGCTGGGTTCGACCGGCCTGGGGCAGGGCGTTGCCATCCCGCACGGCCGTCATGCCTGCGTGAAAAAAGCGACCGGCGCGTTTATCCGCACGAAAGAACCGGTTGCTTTCGATGCGCCCGACGGCAAACCCGTATCCCTGATTTTCACGTTGTTGGTGCCGGAAAATGCGACCGGCGAGCATTTGGAAGTCTTGTCCAAACTGGCGGGCAGGTTCTCGCAAAAAGCCGTCCGTGAAGCCTTGATGTCCGCGACCTCTGCCGAGGAGGTGCGCAAACTTCTGGCAGAAGAGTAAAGAATGCCCAGTATATCCGTCCGCCGCCTGTTTTCCGATAATCAACACAAGCTCCAACTTGCTTGGGCGGCAGGCAATTCGGGTGCGGACAACCGCATCGGAGTAGAGGCCGACAAACCCGTTTTGGCGTTGGTCGGCCATTTGAATTTTATCCATCCCAATCAAATCCAAGTCGTCGGTGTTGCCGAAGCCGAATATCTCAAGCGCCTCGAATCGGGCGAATTGAATTACGATTTCGGTGAACTCTTCGATATCCCCATGTCGCTGGTCATCGTTGCCAATGGTCTGGCGGTTTCGCCCAAATTGCGCGACTACTGCCATAAAAACGACATCCCGCTCTTGACTTCCAAGCTCGAAAGCCCGTATTTGATGGACGTGTTGCGGATTTATCTGCAACGCACGCTCGCGACTTCCATCGTTAAACACGGCGTATTCCTCGATGTATTTGAAGTCGGTGTGTTGATTACCGGTCATTCCGGCTTGGGTAAAAGCGAGCTGGCGTTGGAATTGATTTCGCGCGGACACAGCCTGATTGCCGATGATGCGGTCGAGCTTTTCCGCACCGGACCCGAAACGCTCGAAGGCCGCTGCCCGCCGATGCTGCGCGATTTCCTTGAAGTGCGCGGTTTGGGCATACTCAACATCCGCCACATTTTCGGCGAAACTTCCATCCGTCCGAAAAAAATCCTCCAGTTGATTATCAACCTGGTCGCTGCCGACGACGATTACATGAAGCAGCTCGACCGCTTGAGCATACGCACGGAAACCGAGTCCATCCTCAACGTCAACGTCCGTTCCGTCACCCTGCCTGTCGCCGTCGGTCGAAACCTTGCGGTATTGGTGGAAGCGGCAGTGCGCAACTACATCCTCCAGTTGCGCGGCAAAGACAGTACCAAAGAATTCCTCGAACGCCATCAAACACAACTCAAAGAAAACGAACAAAACCATGAAAATCGTCCTGATTAGCGGATTGTCCGGCTCGGGCAAGTCCGTTGCCCTCAAACAGCTTGAAGACCTCGGCTATTTCTGCGTGGACAACCTGCCGCTGGAAATGCTGCCTTCGCTGGTGCTGCACCATATCGAGCGCGCCGATGAAACCAAACTCGGCGTGAGCGTCGATGTCCGTTCCGGCATCAACATTCAGGAAGCGCAGGAGCAAATCCAATACCTGCGCGATGAAGGTCATCAGGTCGAAGTATTGTTTGTGGAGGCAGAAGAAAGCGTGCTGGTGCGCCGTTTTTCCGAAACGCGGCGCGGCCATCCGCTGTCGGGGCTGAACCTTACCCTACTGGAAAGCCTGCAAAAAGAGCGCGAATGGCTGTTCCCGCTTAAAGACATCGCCTACTGCATCGATACATCCAAAATGAACGCGCAGCAACTGCGTTATGCCGTTCAACAATGGCTCAACATCGAGCGCAGGGGGCTTTTGGTTATCCTCGAGTCTTTCGGCTTCAAATACGGCGTGCCGAACAACGCAGATTTTATGTTCGATATGCGCAGCCTGCCCAATCCCTATTACGATCCCGAGTTGCGCCCCTACACCGGCATGGACGCCCCCATTCAAGCGTATCTCGACCAGCAGCCCCTGGCGCAGGAAATGGTGGACGACATCGACCACTTTATGAACCACTGGCTCCCGCGCCTGCAAAAAGAAAGCCGCAGTTATGTTACCATCGCCATCGGCTGTACCGGCGGGCAGCACCGTTCCGTCTATGTCGTCGAAAAACTCGCCCAACGCCTGCAAGGGCATTACGAACTGCTGGTCCGCCACAGACAGGCGCACAACCTGTCCGGACGTTGATTCCCCTTTTCAGACGACCTTTTCGATATTTAGTGGATTAACTTTAAATCAGGACAAGGCGACGAAGCCGCAGACAGTACAAATAGTACGGCAAGGCGAGGCAACGCCGTACTGGTTTAAATTTAATCCACTATAAAAGGAGAAACCCATGAAACACATCCTCACCCTCGCACTCGCCTGCACACTCGCCGCCTGCGCCACCGAAGTCCCCGCCTACCGCTGGCACCGCACCGGCGCAAGCGAATCCGAAGTTTCTCGCCAAATCAACGTTTGCAAATCACAAGCGCAACACGACGCCAAACACGGACGCGAATCCAAATCCCTTGAGCAATGTATGGACGAAGCCGGCTACTACCGCTACGAACACGGCAACCTCTAAACCTTGAGCGCCCCAAACCAAAAGGTCGTCTGAAAAACCGCGAAGGCTTTCAGACGACCTTTGCACAGAAAACGGACAAACCTCAGGTCATCCGAAAACACCGCCGAACCACTTTTCAGACGACCCCACCGCAAATCAGACAGAAAGAACAAAACATGGCAATCCAATGGTTTCCCGGCCACATGAACAAAGCAAAAAAAGCCATCGCCGAGCGCGCCAAAAGCGTCGACATGGTGATTGAAATGCTGGACGCACGAATGCCCGCCTCCAGCGAAAACCCCCTGCTTGCCCAGCTTTCCAAAGGCAAACCCAAACTCAAAATCCTCAACAAACAAGACCTTGCCGACCCCGAACGCACCAAAATCTGGCTCGAACACTACAACAGCCGCCCCGACACCCGCGCCATCGCCCTCGATTCCTCTGAAACCGGCGCACACGGCAAAATCACCCAAGCCTGCCGCGCCATGATTCCCCACCGCCAAGGCATAGACAAACCCCTACGCGTCCTCATCTGCGGCATCCCCAACGTCGGCAAATCCACCCTCATCAACGGCATGATAGGCAAAAAATCCGCCAAAACCGGCAACGAACCCGGCATCACCAAAGCCGAACAACGCCTCTTCCTCGCCGACGACTTCTGGCTCTACGACACCCCCGGAATGCTGTGGCCGAAAATCATCGTCGAAGAAGGCGGCTACAATCTCGCCGCCGGCGGCGCAGTCGGACGCAACGCGCTGGACGAAGAAGAAGTCGCACTCGAACTCTTAGACTACCTCCGCCGCCACTACCTCCCCATGCTGCAAGAACGCTACCAAGCCGACAAAGACCCCAGCAGCCACTGGGACGACAACTCATGGCTCGAATGGATAGCCAAAAAACGCGGCGCAGTCCTCAGCGGCGGGCGGATCAACTACCAAAAAGCCGCCGAGAACATCCTCACCGACTTCCGCGAAGGCAAAATCGGCAGAATCACCCTCGAAACACCGAACCAATGGGAAACATGGCTCAAAAAAGCCCGCCAAAAAGAAGCCGAACTCAAAGCCGTGCGCGAAGCCAGAAAGGCAGAACGCAAAGGGCAGAAGCCTGCGGGCGAGTAGGGCGGTATGGTGGAATGCCAAAAGAGGTTTCACTATCTTCAAACAGGTCGTCTGAAACCTCAGAATAAATTTTTCAGACGGCCTGCTTGTAAAATTTAAAACCAACATATAAAAAAGAAAAGAACCCTTATCCAAGGCTGACTGACCAATATTAAAACAATTAAATCTTAACGTTATGACTGAAAAACTCCCTCCCGACGCGCTGATTGAAGCCGCGCTTTTGACCCAAACCGAACCCCTAAACGAAAAATCCATGCGCGAATTGTGTGTGCCGCCGCTGTCGCAGGACAAATTAATCGACGTGTTGGCGCAGTTGAAAACGCGTTGGCAGGGCAGGGCGTTGCAACTGGTGCATACGCACGAGGGTTGGCGGTTTCAGATTGCGCAGGCGGCTTTCGAGCGGCTGGGCAGCCTTCAGGAACAGCGTGCGCCGCGCTATTCCCGCGCTGTGATGGAAACGCTGGCGATTATCGCCTATCAGCAGCCGGTGACGCGCGGCGATATCGAGGGCATACGCGGCGTGGCGGTGTCGCAGAACGTGATGCAGACCTTGCAGGACAGGGGTTGGATTGAAGTGATCGGGCATCGCGATTCCGTCGGGCGGCCTGCATTGTGGGCGACGACGCCGACGTTTTTGAGCGATTTGCGCTTGGACAGTTTGGAAGATTTGCCGCCGCTGACAGAATTAGGCGAATTGGTTTTGCCTGATTTGATCGAAACGCCGCCGACAGGCGAAGAAGAGGAGCAGGAAGAAACGCCGGAGCGGCTGATTAATTAAATCAGGCAGGATTGGCAAAGGTCGTCTGAAAACTTGAAATAGGGTTTCAGACGACCTTTTTTCAAAAAATAATATCATTGTATTCAGTTTGTTAGATATAAAATAAGGAAAACCTTATTCAAACTATAAAAAATCTTAGTTATAATCAGCATATCTAAAGTTAGCCGCCAATGTGCGGTCGATTTACTAAGGAATACTACCATGCTGTTGGCACTTTCCCTGCGCGATTTTGTCATTGTTGAAAACCTCAATCTGGATTTCCAAAGCGGTTTTACCGTCTTGACCGGCGAGACAGGCGCGGGCAAATCGATTACGTTGGACGCAATCGGGCTTTTGTTGGGCGATAAGGCCGATTACAGCCAAGTCCGCAGCGGCGCTAAGGAAGCGCAGTTGTCGGCATTGTTTGACATCAGCCTTTTGCCAGAACTTAAAGCCCAATTGCAGGAGCAGGGTTTTTTGGACGAAGACGCGGAAGAACTCAGTATCCGCCGCATCATCGATGCCAAAGGGAAAAGCCGCAGCTTTATCAACAATCAGGCAGCCACGCTGGCGCAGCTCAAAGCCGTCGGCGGGCAGCTTATCGACATTCACGGGCAAAACGCCCACCATTCCCTCAATCAAGAATCCGCCCAGCGCGAATTGTTGGACGCATTTGCAGGCAGCAAAGCGCAGGCGGAAACCGTCAGACAGCTTTATCAGAATTGGGTTAACGCTAAAAAAGCCCTCCAAGAGGCGCAGGAACACGCCGAGACCATCATTATCGAGCGTGAGCGTTTGGAATGGCAGTTCAACGAATTGAACCAGTTGGACGTCAAACAAGGTGAATGGGAAGCCCTCAGCCAAAGCCACGACAGCCTTGCCCATTCTGCCGAACTGTTGCAAGCTGCCGAAGAAGTCGGCGACTACATTGATGGCGACAACGGCATCCAACGTCAAATTTATCAATGCCAAAAATTATTGACCAATCTGCAAAACATTGAGCCGCGCTTCGCCGAAAGCCTGAATATGCTGGCGAGCATTGAAGCCGAATTGGGCGAAATCAGTGCCAATATGCGCGACGTCGCAGGCCGCAGCGACATTGATCCCAATGAGTTGGCGGCGCAGGAACAGCGCATGGGCGAGCTGATGGGAATGGCGCGGAAATACCGCATTGAGCCTGAAGCCTTGCCGCAAAAGCTGGCTGAAATCGACGAGCGCCTGCAAAGCCTGCAAGCCGCTGCCGATTTGGAAGCGTTGACGCAAACTGTTGCCCGCAACCTTGCCGAATATCAGGAAGCCGCACATGTTCTTTCAGCCATGCGCCATCAGGCGGCGGGCAGATTGGGCGAGGAAACGACCGGACATATGCAGCATCTCGCCATGAAAGGTGCGCGTTTCGACATCGTCCTGCTGCCGTCTTCCCCGACGGCGCACGGTTTGGAGCAGGTGCAGTTCCAAGTTGCCGCCAACAAAGGCAATCCGTCACGTCCGCTGAACAAAGTCGCCTCAGGCGGCGAACTTGCCCGTATTAGCCTTGCCTTGCAGGTAGTCACCAGCCAATACACGCAAGTTCCCACACTGATTTTTGACGAAGTCGATACCGGTATCGGCGGCGGCGTGGCGGAAATGGTCGGCAAAGCCCTGCGCGCTTTGGGCAAAAAACACCAAGTGCTTGCCGTAACCCACCTTCCACAAGTCGCTTCCTGCGGTGAAAACCATTGGCAGGTTCGCAAACACAGCGAAGGTGAACAAACCGTCAGCGAAATCAGCGTGTTGGACCATCAGCAGCGTATCGAAGAAATCGCCCGTATGCTTGGCGGCGAAATCATTACTGACACGACCCGCAGCCACGCGGCAGAGTTAATCAGCCTTGCCGCCGCTTAAACGCAGGATCGGAGAGGTCGTCTGAAAAGGCAGTTTGTGTCTAATCCAATTCACAAACCGCTTTTCAGACGACCTTTTTACCAAACCGCCCGCACCCTTTCAGACGACCTCAATACAAGGTATGATTACGTCGTTTGTCTATAAGGAAGTTCCCATGAAAGTCCTGTTTATTGCCGATCCGATGGCAAGTTTCAAAACCTACAAAGACACCACCTACGCCATGATGCGTGAGATGGCAAAACGCGGCTGGCAGCTTTTCCATACCTTGAGCGGCGAATTGTCCGTGCAGCAGGGATTGGTGACTGCTCAGGCTGCGCCGTTTGAGTTTCTCGGTGCCAAAAACGACGATGACCATGAAT
Source organism: uncultured Neisseria sp. (assembly GCA_963456805.1). Classification (GTDB taxonomy): domain Bacteria; phylum Pseudomonadota; class Gammaproteobacteria; order Burkholderiales; family Neisseriaceae; genus Neisseria. The sequence continues at coordinate 33,928 of CAUOMQ010000002.1, forward strand.
GGTTTAAAGCGGCAGACAAAGTTCAGACGACCTTGAAAGACTTCGATGCCGTCATTATGCGCACTGACCCGCCGTTCGATATGCAATACCTCTACGCCACCCAATTCCTGACGCTGGCGGAACAGCAGGGCGCGAAGGTCTTTAACAGCGGGCAGGCGATGCGCGACTTCAATGAAAAACTGGCGATTTTGAATTTCAGCCAGTTCACCGCGCCTACGCTGGTTACGACCCGTTCAGCCGACGTCCGTGCATTTTTGAAAGAACACGGCGACATCATCATCAAACCGCTGGACGGCATGGGCGGCATGGGCATTTTCCGCCTGACCGAAAAAGACCCCAATATCGGCAGCATCCTCGAAACCCTGATGCAACTTAATTCCCGCACCATCATGGCGCAACGCTACATCCCCGAAATCGTCCACGGCGACAAACGCATCCTGATTATCGGCGGCGAAGTCGTCCCCTATGCTTTGGCGCGTATTCCGCAACACGGCGAAACACGCGGCAACCTTGCAGCAGGCGGGCGCGGCGTGGCGCAGGAATTGAGCGACCGCGACCGGGAAATCTCCGAAACCCTCGCCCCCGAACTCAAACGCCGCGGCATCTTGCTGGCAGGTTTGGACGTCATCGGCAGTAACCTGACCGAAGTCAATGTTACCAGTCCAACCGGTTTCCAAGAAATCATGAAGCAAAAAGATTTCGACGTCGCCGCAATGTTTGCCGACGCTGTCGAAGCTTGGTCCAAACAATAATCCCGAAAGGTCGTCTGAAATCTGAATCTGTTTTAATAAAACCCGCTTCGCTCGTTTTAGCGAAACCCGCTGCGCTCGTTTTGGCGAAACCCGCTGCGCTCGTTTTGGCGAAACCCGCTTCGCTCGTTTTGGCGAAACCCGCTTCGCTCGTTTTCAGACGACCCCTTTTTACAAATATAAATATTGATACAAACATTACTTATGAAACCATCTTCTTACGCTGCCGATAAAAAAGGTAAAAGCGGTATCAAACGCATCATCAACGCATTCGGCTATTCCAAAGACGGGCTTGCCGCCGCCTACCGCTATGAAAGCGCGTTCCGCCAAGTATTGTGGCTGAACCTGATTTTGATTGTCTTGACCTTTATCCTCAATTTCGACTCCGCGACCAAAATGTTGCTGATTATTGCGTCGTTTGTTTCGCTGATCACCGAATTGTTCAACACCGCCGTCGAAGCCGCCGTCGACCACACTTCCACTGAAAAACACGAGTTGGCAAAACGCGCCAAAGATGCCGGCTCCGCCGCGCAATTGCTCGCTTTGACGATGCTGGGTATCGTGTGGGCGATCGCATTATGGCACGGGTATGTTTAAATTTACTTTGAGATGATTTATACTTACTAAGTATTAATTCTCATGAATTAATTTGAATCATTTTGTTTAATCTGAGTCAAAGCATTCAGACGACCATTGCATGTAGGATGAGAACAGTATTACCGACATGCAATGTCGCGCGGAAAGCTTTTGCCGCAACAAAACCACCCATTTCATCATAAAGGAGCAATACATGAAAAAATTATTGGCAACCCTGATCGCAGCAGGTTTGGTATCCACCGCTTCCGCAGCCGGTGTTCACGTTGAAGACGGTTGGGCGCGTGCCACCGTTGAAGGCATGAAAATGGGCGGCGCGTTCATGAAGATCCACAACGATGAAGCCAAACAAGACTTCTTGGTCGGCGGCAGCAGCCCGGTAGCCGACCGCGTTGAAGTGCATACCCATGTCAACGACAACGGCGTGATGCGCATGCGCGAAGTCAAAGGTGGTGTTCCGCTGGCGGCAAAAGGCGTAACCGAGCTGAAACCGGGCAGCTACCACGTTATGTTCATGGGTCTGAAAAAACCGCTGAAAGAAGGCGAAAAAGTACCGGTTACCCTGAAATTCAAAAATGCCAAACCTCAAACCGTACAACTGGAAGTGAAAACTGCGCCGCAATCCGGCATGGATCACGGTCATGGCCATGACCACGGTGGCGCGCATCAACACTAATCGTTCATCGTTTGAACTCAAAAAGTCGTCTGAATATTTTCAGACGACTTTTTTGTTTGGGATCAGTTTCGAGTTAATCCACTATATCTGAGTTTACGATAGTCCTGTTTCTTGCCTTCCATCAAAGTCAAAAGGTCGTCTGAAAACTTGCCACGCTCGTTTTCAGACGACCTTCTTCATTCAAGCCGACGGTTAATCAAACAATTCCCGCTGCGCCTGCTCTTTGGTCACGCGCACGTCGGTTTCGCCGTCGGCAAAAGTGATGTGCAGTTTCTGCCCTTGTTTTAAAACATCGGCGTTGCGGATGACTTGTCCGCGTGTGTTTTTGACGACGGAGAACCCTCGTTCCAGAATCTGCTGCGGCGAGACGGCTTCGAGCAGGGCGGTTTGGGCGGTCAGGCTTTGGCGGCGGTGGGCGAGCAGTTGGCGGAAGGCGTGCGACAAGGTCGTCTGAAAGCGGTTGATGTCTTGCCGGTAAACGGAAATATCGGGGCGGCAATGTTTCAGGGCTTGGATTTGGCGTTCGAAACGGGCGGTGTGGGCGCGGACGTTTTGCGTCATTGAGTAGGACAGGGTTTGTGCCAGTTTGTGGATGTAGGTGCGCTGTTCGTCGAGTTTTTGGCGCGGGTGGCGGATTTGTCGCGCGAGCCAGTCGAGCTTTTGGCTGGCATCGAAATAGCGTTGTTCCAAAACGGTTTTCAGACGGCCTTTGGCTTGGGCGAGGCGGTGTAACGATTCTTGGCGGTTGGGGCTGACCAGTTCCGCTGCGCCGGTCGGCGTGGGCGCGCGCACGTCGGCGACAAAATCGGCGAGCGTGAAATCGGTTTCGTGTCCTACGCCGCTGACGACAGGAATTGCGCAGGCTTCGATGGCGCGCACAACAGGCTCTTCATTAAACGCCCACAAGTCTTCAATGCTGCCGCCGCCACGACAGACAATCAACACATCGCATTCGGCGCGTTGCGATGCGGTTTTAATTGCTTGGGCAATCTGAAACTCGCTGCCCGAGCCTTGAACGGCGGTCGGATAAACGATGACGGGAATTTCGGGCGCACGGCGTTTCAAGGTGGTAACGACATCGCGCAAAGCCGCCGCCGCCAGACTGGTTACGATGCCGATACATTGTGGGCGGGCGGGTAAAGGTTTCTTGCGTTCCGCCGCAAACGCGCCTTCCGCCTGCAACTGCGCCTTCAGCCGCTCGTAGGCTTCGTAAAGCTGCCCCAAGCCTTTGAGCCGCACCTCGTTCACCGTAATCTGAAATTCACCCCGCGCCTCGTAAATACTGATTTTGCCCGCCACTTCGATATGGTCGCCTTCTTTCAAAGGCTTTGCCAAACGCGCCGCCGCCCCCTTGAACATGGCGCAACGTACCTGCGCGCGGCTGTCTTTGAGCGAGAAATAATAATGCCCGCTGGCGGCACGGGTCAGATTGGACACTTCGCCCGCAATCCACAAACCGGCAAGATGGTCTTCCAGCAAGGCTTTGGCGAGGGCGTTGAGTTCGGATACGGAAATGGAGGGGGGTGCGAAGAGTTCGGACATCGGGAGGGCAGGAAGAAAGGGGAAAGGTTGGATTATAAGGGGTTTCAGACGACCTCTTTTATACGCATTTCAAATTAAGCCAAATTTTCCAGCATCCATTTGACGTAGCGCTCGACGCCTGCTTTGACATCCAAAAATTCTTCCTTGTATCCGGCTTCGCGCAGTTTGGTAATGTCGGCCTGGGTGAAGCTTTGGTATTTGCCTTTGAGCGCGTCGGGGAAGGGGATGTAGCGGATAAGTTCTTCTTCTATCAGCTCTTTTAAGCTCAGTTCAGGTTTGCCTTCGGCGGCGCGGCAGGCGTTGACGGTGGCGGCGGCGAGTTCGTTGAACTGTTGGCTGCGGCCTGTGCCGAGGTTGTAGATGCCGGAGAGATTGGGGTGGTCGAAGAAGTAGAGGTTGACTTTGGCGACGTCTTCGACGCTGACGAAGTCGCGGGTTTGTTCGCCGTTGCCGTAGCCGTCGTTGGCTCCGAACAGGTTGACGTAACCGTGTTCGCGGTATTGGTTGAAATGGTGGAAGGCGACGGATGCCATGCGGCCTTTGTGTTGTTCGTGTTGTCCGTAAACGTTGAAGTAGCGGAAGCCGACGACTTGGGCGGTCAGGCCTTCTTTCATGCGGCGGCGCAATACTTGGTCGAACAGGAATTTGGAGTAACCGTAGACGTTGAGCGGTTTTTCAAGTTCGCGCTCTTCGCGGAAGATTTCGCCTTTGCCGTACACGGCGGCGCTGGAGGCGTAGAGGAAGGGGATGCGTTCGTCCTGACACCAGTCCAAGAGGTCGAGCGTGTACTGGTAGTTGTTGTCCATCATGTAGAGGCCGTCGTGGTTCATGGTGTCGGAACACGCGCCTTGGTGGAAGACGGCTTCGATATTTTCGTAAGGCAGAAGATGGCCGCGCACTTGGCGGATGAATTCGTGTTTGTCGAGGTAGTGGGCGATTTCGCACTCGGCAAGGTTTTTGAATTTTTCGCCACGGGTCAGGTTGTCGACGGCGACGATGTCGGTAATGCCGCGTTGGTTGAGGGCTTTGACGATGTTGCTGCCGATAAAGCCGGCCGCGCCTGTTACGATGATGGTCATATTGGGTTTCCTTTGTTTTTTGGTTTTAGCGAAACTCGTTGCACTCGTTTCAGACGACCTTGGAAAGACGGGGTCGTCTGAAAAAGAAATTACTGCTCTTCCAATGCTTTGTTCAATTCTGCAAACGAGCAAACCGCCGTGCCGAGTTTGGCGACGACGACGCCGGCGGCGGTATTGGCGAGGTGCATGGCTTCGGGCATGGTGTAGCCTGCCGCCAGCCCCAAACCCACTCCGGCAATGACGGTGTCGCCTGCGCCGGATACGTCGTAAACTTCTTGGGCGCGGGTAGGCTGGTAAATGGGTTCGCCTTCGCTGAACAGGGTCATGCCCTCTTCGCTTCGGGTCAGTAAAACGGCGGTCAGGTCAAGGTGGCGGCGCAGGTTTTGCGCTTTTTCGGTCAGCTCGCTTTCGTTTTTCCAACTGCCGACCACTTCTTTTAATTCGGCTCTATTGGGCGTAATCAGCGTGGCGCCAGCGTATTTTTCGTAATCGTCGCCTTTGGGGTCGATTAATACGGTTTTACCTGCGTGTTTTGCCCAATCTATCATATCGGAGATGTGCGACAGGCCGCCTTTGCCGTAGTCTGAAAAAATGATTGCGTCGTATTCGGGCAATACTTCGCGGTATTTCTGCTTGATTTGCTCCAACACTTCGCGGTTGGGATGTTCTTCAAAATCAAGGCGGATAAGCTGCTGGTTGCGGGCGACGACGCGCAGTTTGACGGTGGTGGCGATTTGTTTGTCGCGCATCAGATAGGAGGCAACTCCGTCTTGCGCCATCAGCGCGTCGAGCGCATTGGCGGCTTCGTCGTCGCCGGTTACCGACAACAGCCCTGCTTTGCCGCCCAACGAAGCGATGTTGCGCGCAACGTTCGCCGCCCCGCCTGCCCGTTGGTCGATACGGGCGATTTTCGCCACCGGTACGGGGGCTTCAGGAGAAATACGGGATACATCGCCAAACCAATAGCGGTCGAGCATCACGTCGCCGACAACCAGGACTTTGGCTTGCGCGAAACGGGATTTGAGGGTTTCTTGTTGGAACTTGGTGGGCATATTGCCTCCGATATTAAAAATTTTTCTGCTAGGCTTTTGGTTGTCAGATGATTCTTCTAAAGCGAAAAAATATCTTGAGATTCATACACCTGCACTGAATGTTCAGGCGGTCTCAAAGCTACCTTCAGCATGGCTTTTGCCAATGTCTCAACGGCAAGCGGGCGTTGGTTTTTCAGCAGACCGATGCGGTTGAGTCCGTACAAAATCCGTTTGGCGACTTTTTCGCCCAAGCGGTCGCTATTCGGACGAATCAGCAATGGCGGACGGAAAATGATAAGGTGCGGAAAGTTCAAAGCAATCAATGCCTGCTCCAATTCGCCTTTCATCCTTGGATAAAACAAGTGTGAAGCGGCATTTGCGCCGGAAGCGGAAACCAAAACCAAGGTATTCACGCCGTTTTCTCGTGCAGCTTTGGCAAACTCAAGATTCGCTTCGTAATCGACAGCCCATTGCGCCTCTTTGCTGCCTGCCGCTTTCAAAGTCGTGCCCAGGCAGGCAAACAATACATCACCCTGCACTTCATCACGCCATGTTTCAATCCGGGCAAAATCAATCTGATGAGCGTACAGCTTGGGATCGGAAAAATCGGGATTTCTGCGTCCGAAGCAATCTATATGCTTGATTTCCGAATGTGCTGTCAGCAAGGGCAACAGGGATTTGCCTGTTGCGCCGGTTGCCCCGATGACGATGGCTCTCATATTTCAGACGACCTTAAGCGTTCGCCACGCGGTTCACTTCGCGCAATACGGCTACCGGATCGGCGGCTTGGGTAACGGGGCGGCCCATCACCAGATAAGTCGAACCTGCCGCCAATGCTTCGGGGGGCGTCATGATGCGGCGTTGGTCGTCGTTGTTGCCGGCAACGTCCAAGCGGATGCCGGGCGTTACCAAGACAAAATCCTGCCCTAATTCGCGGCGCAGCGGCGCGGCTTCTTGGGCGGAGCAGACCACGCCGTCTAAGCCCGAACTTTGCGCCAGTTTCGCCAAGCGGATGACTTGTTCTTCAGGGGCGATGTTCAAACCGATTTCCGCCAAATCGCTTTGTTCCATACTGGTCAATACGGTTACGCCGATTAAGAGCGGCTTCGTGCCGTATCCGGCAATGGCTTCGGCAGCGGCTTCCATCATGCGGCGGCCGCCCGATGCGTGCATATCGACCATCCACACGCCCATGTCGGCGGCGACTTTGCAGGCTTGCGCGACGGTGTGGGGAATGTCGTGGTATTTCAAATCGAGAAAGAGTTTGAAACCCTGATGAATCAGGCTTTCCGCCAAACTGCGCCCCGTAGCGGTAAACAGCTCTTTGCCGATTTTGATTTGGCACAAGGTCGGATCAAGGTTGCGGACGAATCCGAGCGTGTCTTTTTCGTTGGCAAAATCAAGGGCAACGATGACAGGGGTGCGTTGTTGCGGAGTTTGGAAGTCGGTGATTAAAGGATTCATGGTGTTTTCGTTTCGGGTTTTCAGACGACCTTTATCGTCTTTTTCGCAGTACAACGTAAATTCAAACCGTAGGTCGGGCATTGATGTCCGACCTACGCGGACTCAAGCCCCCGACAAACTGTTTCGGATAAATTTGAACCGGTACATCAGCCGTCATTCCCGCGCAGGCGGGAATCCATTGATAAAACTCAGTTCATTAGATTTAAACAGCGATTGCCCAAATTCAGAAATGGATTCCCGCCTGCGCGGGAATGACGCCGAATGATTATTTTTCGGTTGCAACACGCTGTTTATCAAAAACAGGTCGTCTGAAAACCTGATTTCCTGTTTTCAGACGACCTTTTCGATTTATTTGCCCAATGCGCCCAATACTTCGGCTTTTACGGCTTCTACCGGCTGAGTGCCGTCAACCTTGATGTATTTCGGCGCGTGTTCGCCTTCCAGTTTGCTGTAAAAATCAACCAACACTTCGGTTTGCTCGTGGTACACGGCAAGGCGTTTTTTGACGGTTTCTTCTTTGTCGTCGTCGCGCTGAATCAAATCTTCGCCGGTTACGTCGTCTTTGCCTTCGACTTTGGGCGGATTGTAGGTAACGTGGTAGGTGCGGCCGGAAGCCAAGTGGACGCGGCGGCCGCTCATGCGGTCGACAATCACGCTGTCGGGTACGTCGATTTCAACGACCGCGTCCAAATCCACGCCCGCTTCAACCATCGCTTCGGCTTGTGCCAGCGTGCGCGGGAAACCGTCAAACAGGAAACCGTTTTTGCAGTCGTCTTGCGCGATGCGTTCTTTCACCATGCCGATGATGATGTCGTCGCGTACCAAGCCGCCTTCGTCAATGATTTTTTTCGCTTCCAAACCCAGCGGCGTGCCTGCTTTAATCGCAGCGCGGAGCATGTCGCCGGTGGAAATTTGCGGAATGCCGAACGCAGCGGTGATGAATTGTGCCTGAGTGCCTTTGCCCGCGCCCGGCGCGCCTAACAATAATACTTTCATGGGTGTTCCTTCTTATTAAGTGATATAGATTTGAAACGTGATTCAAATGATTTTACACGGCTTGCGTTTATCGTTCAAAACTTCAGACGGCCTGTTCCGCGCCAAAATGTTTCCATGCATCATCGCGCATTTCGGCAAACCATGTGTCTTCGGGAAACCGCTCCAATGCGTCTTTCAAAGTGGAAAGCAGGTTTTGCGATAAAGTCTTCGCCAAATACTCTTCCTCGTTGGCTTCCGCCGCCTTGTCCGCCTGCTGCGCCAAACCGCGCGCGCGGGTCTGATGCCCGTGTGCCAAGTAGTTGAGCGCAATCACCTTTTGCGCCCAAAGCTGCGGAATCTCGGGGCTGTCTTGCAGCAAAACCGACAAAATCGACACGGCAACCGTCAGCCTGCCGCCGTTCAAGCGCAAATCCAGCGAACGGTTGGGCGGCAGCGTACTGAGCGTTTCCGCCATACGGAACCAAAACTCGCCGCTGGCTTCATCCGGCGCGGCGGCTTTCAACATCTCATAGTTAAACTCTTGGTCGTCGTTTTGAACCAGCAGGGCAACATCGGCAAGCAGTTTTTGCTCCTCGCGGCTCAAATGGCGTAAATCGGTCATATTTTTCCTTTCAGACGGCCTCAAAGACGGTGCGAACCCTGTCCAAATCCTCTTGCGTATCCACACCGGCGGCGGGGGCTTCTTTGGCGGTTTCGACGGCAATCGGGTAGCCGTGCCACAGGACGCGCAGTTGCTCCAGCGATTCGATGGTTTCCAGCGGTGAGACGCTCATTTCGGCGTAGCGTTGCAGGAAGCCGGCGCGGTAGGCGTAAATGCCGATATGGCGCAGGACGGCGGTTTCTGCGGGCAATTCGCGCTTTTCGGCGCGCATGGCATCGCGCGGATAGGGAATCGGGGCGCGGCTGAAGTAGATGGCGTTGCGGTTTTTGTCGAGGACGACTTTGACGACGTTGGGATTCATAAATTCGTCAAAATCGTGCAATTCGTGCGCCGCGGTCGCCATTTGTACGTTGTTTTCCACCAAGACTTCGGCAGTGCGGTCGATGAGTTCGGGGGCAATCAGCGGTTCATCGCCCTGTACGTTGACGACCACCAGATGTTGCGGCAGCTTCAGCGCGGCAGCGGCTTCGGCAAGGCGGGTCGTGCCGCTTTCGTGCCGGTTGGAAGTCATGACGACTTCGACGCCATGCGCCTGACAGGCCGTCTGAATGTCGGGATGGTCGGTGGCAACGACGACGCGCGCGGCTTTGCTTTTTGCCGCCTGTTCGGCAACGCGCACGACCATCGGTTTGCCGTGGATGTCCGCCAAGGCTTTTCCGGGCAGGCGCGATGAATCCAGCCGCGCCGGAATCAATACGACGAATTCGGTCATGCTTTGAGTTCCTCTTCGCTCAACGCTCGTGCTTCGTTTTCCAGCATATAGGGAATGCCGTCTTTAATCGGATAAGCCAGCTTCGCCTGACGGCTCCACAATTCCTGTTTGTCCTGATGATATTCCAGCCTGCCTTTGGTAACGGGGCAGACGAGGATGTCTAAGAATTTTTTTTCCATGGGTTTCTTTCGGGTTTGATGGTTTATAGTGGATTAACTTTAAACCAGTACGGCGTTGCCTCGCCTTAGCTCAAAGAGAACGATTCTCTAAGGTGCTGAAGCACCAAGTGAATCGGTTCCGTACTATCTGTACTGTCTGCGGCTTCGTCGCCTTGTCCTGATTTAAATTTAATCCACTATAGCGAAACTCGCTTCGCTTGTTTTGGCGAAACTTGCTTCGCTCGTTTTCAGACGACCTTAAGCGGCATTATTTTTTCCGTGCCGGTTTGTTTGGCTGTTTGGCGCAGGCTTGGGCAGGATTTTTGCCGTTGCACATGATTTGGCGGATTTCGCGCCTCAAGTTTGCGCTTTCGTTGGATTGGGTGTATTTGCCGGCAAGGATGTTCATCATCGGTTTCATCGTCGCCTCAAGATAGCGCGGCGTTTTGTCCATTATCGATTGACCTACCGCAGTGCTGTAAAAGCCAATCAATGCGTTGACTTCTTCTTGCGTATAAACCGTCTTCATGCCGTCTAAAGCGGCTTTACGCAACTGTGCGCGCACTTGCGGCGTGTTGATTTCGGCAATCGACCGGGTTGCATACTTTTTCAAGACGGCTTTCAACTGCGGACGTTTGTCTTCCGGCGCATCTTTCAAAAATTTCTGTACATTCGGATCGGAAAGCACGATGCCTTCCATGCTTTGGAAAGACTGTTCCAACAGGGCATCCATCTTCTGTACTTCAAACAGACGCTCCAGCGACGCGTCGCTGGGTGTGGCGGCAAATGCGTTGGCGCACAATGCAAAGGTGGCGAAGGGCAATAACAAGGTTCTCAGTTTCATCTTTTTCTCCTGTTTAAGGTTTAGGGGGTACATTCTTCAGACAATATTTTTTTAATTTCGTTTTCAAATTCAATTAGGTAGTGTTCGCTGATTGTTTCTATTTCTTTCATATCCGCTTCGCTTGCCCCTATGTTGGCGAGTTTTTTTATGAATGTAGAATTTTTCTCCACGATAGATTGTCCTACGGGAGTCTCGTAAAACGCAATCATGGCATCAATCTCTTGTTGAGTGAACTCGTCCTTGGCAACTTTTTTTATTTCTTTCATTAATTTGTTTCTAAGTTGCGGTGTGAAATAAGCTTTAAACACTTTGTTCATATAACGGTCTGACGCGGCTTGTAATTGCGGCTGCAGTTCCGGTGGATATGAGGAGATGATCGGTTGCATGAGCTGTCGGTTTTGTGCTTCCGCCATGTTGGTCAAATTTTTGAGAAAGTCGCGTTCGAGATGCTGGACTTCCATCCATCTATTTAAAGACTTATCGCTTGGAGGCGCGGCTGTTGCGGCGGAGCAGGCGGTAATGGCAACGAAAGTGAGCAGCAGTTTTTTCAGGTTCATAAATTTCCTTATTATTCAAAACAAACAGCAACAAAGAATCAATTGATTTCAGACGACCTGTCGGGAATCTTTCAGCCGTTCCAACACAAATTCCGCCAAATCAGGTTCGATTATCGCACAAACAGGCAACACCCATACATGATTCAGATTGAGGTCGTCTGAAAACTTGACCGCATCTTTCTCCGTAATAATGACCGCGTCCGCATTGGGCAAGTCTGTCGCTGCGATGTCGGCATGGTCGGGCAGCGCGACGGTTTGGTTCAAGGTGATGCCCATGTTCCGCAGCGAATCGAAAAAGCGCTCCGGTTTGGCGATACCCGCCACGGCGGCGACGGTTTGGTTTTTCAGACGACCTGTATCCAGTATTTCAGACGGCTGGTTCAAACGGTAAATCTGTCCCGTTTCGATGCGGCTGTGAAACATGTTTTCAGACGGCGCAAACGACGCATCCGCCTTGCCGCCGCTGACAACGACCGCATCCACCGAATCCAAACGCGACAAAGGTTCGCGCAAACTGCCGTTGGGCAGCAAATCCAAATCCGTCCGCCCCGTATCCGCCGCCGGAAACACCGCGATTTCCACATCCCGCCGCAGGGCGTAATGCTGCAAACCGTCGTCCGCCACAATCAGCCTGATGTCAGGGTGCGCCGCCAGCAACGCCCTGCCTGCCTCCGCACGGCTGCTGCCCACCGCCGTCGGTGCGCCGGTTTTGCGGAACAGCAGCAAAGGCTCATCACCCGCATCTTCCGCACGGCTCTTGGTATTCAATACATGAACCGCCTTGCTCTTGCGCCCGTAGCCCCTGCTGATGATGCCGACCTTGATGCCTTTTTCCTGCAAACCCGACACCAGCGCGGCGACAATCGGCGTTTTCCCCGTCCCGCCCGCGTGGATATTGCCGACCACGACCACAGGTACGGGCAGTTTTTCGCTTTTCAGACGACCTGAAACGAAATCATCGCGCCGTTTCGCCGCAATTTTGGCAAACAGCTTGGATAAGGGTTTGAGCAGGAAAGATAAAAACGGATTGGGGCGTTGCCAATGGCGTTCGATGATTTGATGGAGTTTGGGCATTCAGACGACCTTGTAGCTGCGTTTCTTTGTAGTACACCATTTTAGCGGATAAGTCGTTCAGGCTAGGGTTTCAATGCGGTTGTCGGGCATGACCAGCCAGACTTTTGCCTGTTTGGCGCGCGCGGCGGTACGGATGGCGGATTCGTCCATGATGGAGAACGCGGTGGAGAAGGCATCGGCAACGGCGGCGGTCGGCGCCATGACGCTGACGCTGCGGTAGCGCGGTGTGGCAGTACCGGTGCTCGGGTCGAAGAGGTGGGTGAACTTGCCGGCTTCGTCCATCACGGTACCGTAGCCGCCTGAGGTGGCGAAGGCTTGGTTTTGCATGGGGATGGTCAGGAGGGTGGCTTCTTCGTTTTGGGGATTGCGGATGCCGACGTTCCATGTGCGTTGGTTGTCGGTGTCGAAGCCGCGGATTTCGCCCATATCGACGAGGGCTTGGCGGATGCCGTGTTGTTGCAGCAGGGCGGTGATTTTGTCGGTGATGTAGCCTTGGGCGATGCCGTTGAGGGATAAGCCCATGCCTTTTTGTTCGAAGAGGATGGCTTTTTGGTCGAAGACGACGTGTTTGAAGCCGACGAGCTTGAGGGTGCGCCGGATGTCCGGTTCGGACGGCGGGGTTTCGGCACGCGGGTTGCGGCGGAAATGGTCTGCGTAGAGGTTCCACAGCACTTGGACGGTGGGGTCGAACGCGCCGTCTGTCAGGGCGTGGATGTCGCGGCAGATGCTCAACAGGGCGAGGAAATCGGGCGGCGGGTTGTTCAGACGACCTTCTTTGTTCAGTCGGTTGATCAGGCTGTCTTCGCGGTAGAGGCTGAAGATTTTTTCGAGGCGGGCGACTTCTGCGAGGACTTTGTTGACGAGGATTTCGGCTTCTTTGCGGTCAACGCCGAAGAGGCGGAGTTCGGCGCCGGAACCCAGCGCGATGCCTTTCCAAATGACGGGCTCGCCGGTAGTTGGTAACGGGGCAGGGCGGTTGCGGTTCAGGAGGAAGGGCGCGGTCGCTCCGGCGGCAGTCAGGGCGGCGATGGCGAAAAAACGGCGGCGGGTGAGCGGGGTGTTCATGGGTTGGGAT
>CAUOMQ010000003.1:0-40283 GCA_963456805.1 uncultured Neisseria sp.
AGTACGGAACCGATTCACTTGGTGCTTCAGCACCTTAGAGAATCGTTCTCTTTGGGCTAAGGCGAGGCAACGCCGTACTGGTTTAAAGTTAATCCACTATAAATCTAAAAAATGGAGAAATCATGTCAACTTTATCCGATAAAATCATCATGGTAACCGGCGCATCCCAAGGTTTGGGCGAGCAGGTTGCCAAGGCTTATGCGGCGGCCGGCGCGACCGTCATTTTGGTGGCGCGTCATCAAAAGAAGTTGGAAAAAGTTTATGATGCCATTGTCGATGCCGGCTATCCCGAACCCTTTGCCATCTGCTTCGACTTAATGAGCGCCGAAGAAAAAGAGTTTGACCAATTTGCCGCAACCATTTCCGAGGCGACCGGCGGACGTTTGGACGGTATCGTGCATTGTGCCAGCTATTTCTATGCGCTTTCTCCTTTGGATTTCCAGACCGTATCGGAATGGGTCAACCAATACCGGATCAACACCGTCGCGCCGATGGGTTTGACACGCGCGATGCTGCCTTTGCTCAAAGCATCTTCCGATGCCTCTGTAATTTTTGTCGGGGAAAGTCATGGCGAAGATCCCAAGGCTTATTGGGGAGGGTTCGGTGCGTCTAAAGCCGCGTTGAATTATTTGTGCAAAGTCGCTGCCGACGAGTGGGAACGTTTTGACAACCTGCGCGCCAATGTTCTGATTCCGGGTCCGATTAACTCGCCTCAACGCATCAAGTCCCATCCGGGCGAGTCGAAAAGCGAACGTAAAAACTATACTGACGTATTGCCGCAGTTTGTGTGGTGGGCAAGTCAGGAAAGCAAAGGGCGCAGCGGCGAGATTGTGTACCTCTAAGTTTGAACGGTAACGCGGCAAAGTCATCCTTCGATGACTGCCGCGTTTTGATTTTCAAAACATTATAGTGGATTAAATTTAAATCAGGACAAGGCGACGAAGCCGCAGACAGTACAGATAGTACGGAACCGATTCACTTGGTGCTTCAGCACCTTAGAGAATCGTTCTCTTTGAGCTAAGGCGAGGCAACGCCGTACTGGTTTAAAGTTAATCCACTATACGATTGAAATGTCAGGCAAGCGATGCATAAGGTCGTCTGAAATCAAGTTTGGTATTCAGACGATTTTTTGTGAATAGAAAAGAAGTGTTGGTTTTTAACTGAATCTGAGTTTGTGATACGAAAGGTCGTCTGAAAAAATTTCAGACGACCTTCTGCTATAAACAGACTGCTAGGGCTGCCAATCCAAGAAGTTACGCAACAGCAAAAGTCCCGCGTCGTGGCTTTTTTCCGTGTGGAACTGTGTGGCGAACACATTTTCTTTGCCGACGATGCAGGCAAATTCGTTAGGATATTCGCTGGTAGCAAGGACGGTTTCGGGGTCTTCGGGGGCGAAGTAGTAGCTGTGGACGAAGTAAAAGCGCGTTTCTTGTCCGATGTCTTTAAATAGCGGGTGCGGGCGGGTTTGGCGTACTGTGTTCCAGCCCATGTGCGGCACTTTCAGACGACCTCCGTGCGCATCGGTTTGGTTGGCGGCGAAGCGTTTGACCCTGCCTTTAAACCAGCCCAGTCCGGCAGTATCACCTTCTTCGCTGTGTTCGAACAATAATTGCGCGCCGACGCAGATGCCGAAAAACGGTTTGTTTTTCAATCCGTCTTCCACCGCCTCGCCCAAACCGCTTTGCCGCAATGCAGCCATGCAGTCGGGCATCGCGCCCTGACCGGGGAAGATGATTTTGTCGGCAGCAAGGATGTCTTCGGGGCGGTCGGTCAGGTAAATTTCAGCGGCTTTGCCGGACAAGGCTTGCGCGGCTTGTACGGATTTGAGGACGGAATGCAGGTTGCCCATGCCGTAATCGACAATAGCGGTTTTCATGTTTTCTCCTTAGTTTTTGGATAACGGGGCAAGGCGGGGAAGGGCATTGCGATGGTAATGATTTTATAGCAAACCCCGAACGCGGAAAATCGTTGCGTTGAGCGGCGGTGAGGGTGGGGCGGCACTATATATGTTATAGTGGATTAAATTTAAATCAGGACAAGGCGACGAAGCCGCAGACAGTACAGATAGTACGACAAGGCGAGGCAACGCCGTACTGGTTTAAAGTTAATCCACTATACAAAGCCAAGTTTGAAAACTTGGCTCTTTATATCGTTTACCGGATGATGGGTCGTCTGAAATAGGCAACTGAAAGAGAAAACCTTGTTTCAGACGACCTTTTCCATATTACTCAATCTTCACCCGTTTCAGCCTCAAGGCATTACCCAACACCGACACCGAGCTTGCCGCCATTGCCGCGCCTGCGATGACGGGATTTAAGAAGCCGAGTGCGGCGAGCGGGATGCCTAATATGTTGTAGAAGAAGGCGAAAAACAGGTTTTGTTTGATGTTTTTCAAAGTCGCCTGCGACACCAGCAGTGCATCGGCGAGCTGGTTGACCGAATGCTGCATCAGCGTGGCGGACGCGGTGTGTTCGGCAACGTCTGCGCCGCCTTTCATGGCGAAGCTGACGTTGGCGGCGGCGAGTGCGGGCGCGTCGTTGATGCCGTCGCCGACCATCGCCACGGTTTTGCCGGCGTCTTTGAGTTTCTGTACTTCGGCGGCTTTGTCGCGCGGACTCATGTTGCCGAAGGCGTGTGCGATGCCCAGTTGTTTGGCGACATATTCGACCGTGCCTTGGTTGTCGCCGCTCATGATGTAAACGTCGATGCCGTGTTTTTTCAGACGACCTATGGCTTCGGCGGTATCGGCTTTCAACGCATCGGCGAGTGCGAATGCGCCGATGGGTTTGCCGTTGACGGAAACGGCGACGATGCTTGCGATGCGCCAGACGTCGTCTGAAAGGTTTTCAGGCAACTTTAATTCGGCAAAATCAAGTTTGCCCGCTTTCACTAAGCCAACGCCTTCGACTTCGGCGGCAATGCCTGCGCCGACAACGGTTTGCGCGTTTTGTGCGGCGGGAATCTCCAAACCGCGCATTTGGGCAGCGGAGACGATCGCGCGGGCGAGCGGGTGGGCGGCGTTTTGTTCGACGGCAGCGGCGATGCGGTACAAAGCGTCTTCGTCAAAGCCGCTGTCAGGAACGCAATAGACGGCGGTAACCTGCGGCCTGCCTTCGGTCAGCGTGCCGGTTTTGTCCAACACGACGGCATCGACATGGGCGGCTTCTTCCATCGCCGCCGCGTCTTTAAACCAAATGCCGTGTTTCACCGCTTTGCCCATGCCGACCATAATCGCGGCGGGCGTCGCCAGACCGAGCGCGCACGGACAGGCAATCACCAAAACGGCAACGGCGTGCATCAACGCGACCGTCCAATCGCCCTTAACCATCCAAGTGGCGATAAAAGTCAGAAGCGCAATGCCCACGACGGCAGGCACGAATACCGCCGCCACCTTGTCCGCCACACGTGCAATCGGCGCCTTGCTGCCTTGCGCTTCAGACAGCGCGTTCATCATGTCGCCGAGCAGGGTTTGGCTGCCGAGCTGCGTGGCGCGGTACACCACGCTGCCTTCGGTCATCAGCGCGCCCGCCAACACTTTACCGCCCGCCTTTTTCTCTTCGGGATTGGATTCGCCGGTAAGGTGGCTCTCGTCCGCCCAGCCACTGCCGCTTTCGATGATGCCGTCGGCAGCGATGCGTTCGCCGTGATTGGCGCGGATCAGGTCGCCGATTTGTACTTGGTTAATGGGCAGTTGTTCCCATTCGCCATCGCGTTGTACGTTGACTTGGGTCGGCGTGAGTTTCAGCAGCAAACCCAAGCTGTTCAGGCTGGATTTTTTGGTGCGGTGTTCCAAAAATTTGCCCAGCGACACAAACCCAATCACCGTCACGCCCGCTTCAAAATACACATGCGCCATGCCGTGCGCCGCGTGCGGGCTGAAAAACAGCATATAAGCGGAATACAGGTAAATCGACACCGTGCCGATAGTAACGAGCACGTCCATATTCGCCAGCCCGCCTTTAATACTCGCCCACGCGCTTTTGTAAAACGGCACCGCCAGCCAAAGCTGCACCACGCTTGCCAGCGCGAATTGCCACAACGGCGGAATCATCCAATCGTGTCTGCCAATCATCATCCCCGCCATGCCGATAAGGAACGGGACGTTGATGGCGAACAGCAGCCACAGCCGCCAGCTTACATGCGCGGTTTCTTCGGGCTGTGGCAGAGCCTCTTCCGTCTTCTCCTTTGCGCCGTAGCCGGTTTTCTCGATGATTTTGGCGATGTCGTCAGCGGAGGTTTGGCTGTCGTCAAACACCACCTGCGCCTCCTCGCTGGCGAAGTTCACACCCGCCGATTCGACAAAGTCTTTTTTGTTCAACACTTTTTCAATGCGCGAAGCGCAGGCCTGACAGGTCATGCCTTCAATTTGGAAACGGACTTTTTGTTGCATGGTTTCTTCCTTCTGAATGTGGTTGGGCTACCTGAAAAAAGCGGAGCAGGGTTTTTAGGTAGCCTTTGGGGTGTTGCAGTCGATTTGTTGCGATTCGATTTACAAAGCCGCATCAAAGCCGCCGTCTTCCACCGCTTCTATCAGCGCGGCGGGGTTGGTTTGGGCGGGGTCGAATTCCACAACGGCGTTCTTGTTTTCCAGGCTCACTTCGGCCTTGTCCACGCCGTTTACACCTTCGAGGATGCTGGTAACGCTTTTCACGCAGCCGCCGCAGGTCATGCCTTCGATGTTTAATGTGATGGTTTGCATAGGGTTTCCTTTCTGTTGGAATGAGGCTGAGGTTTTAAAGTCCGTTGCAGCCAAAGCTTTCAGGTAGCCTGAAATGATGGGTCTGCTCTTGCTTTCCCGCTAAGTGCCACCACTATAAAGCTTCACCCGAAGTAAAGGTCAAGCATCATGATGAACATCAGCCAGGCCGCGACCGAGAGCAGCCTTTCCGCCAAACAAATCCGCGACTACGAAAAGCACGGCCTAATCGCCCCGGCCGCGCGCAGCGAAGCGGGCTACCGCCGCTACGGACAGGCCGACCTTGCCCGGCTGCGCTTTATCCGCCATGCGCGGGAAGTGGGCTTTTCGCTGCCGCAGATCGGGCAGCTTTTGAGCCTGCAACACAACCCGCAGCGCACCAGCCGCGAAGTGAAAACGCTCACCGCGCGGCACATCGCCGAGCTGGAAGCCAAAATCGAACGCTTGCAGGGCATGGTGGCCGAGCTGCAACGTTGGCACGATGCCTGCGCGGGAGACGACTGCCCGGATTGTGCGATTTTGGCCGGGCTGGAGGAGCGTTAGGCGGCTTGGGGCCAATACACATGAGTGCAACCACCTGTTGCCTTTGTTGGAAGGCATTGCCGAAGGTACGACCGTCTATGCCGATAAAGGCTATGACAGTAAGGAAAACCGGCAACATCTAAAAGAGCATCAGTTGCTGGACGGCATTATGCGCAAAGCCCACCGTAACCGTCCGCTGACGGAGGCCCAAACCAAACGTAACCGCTATTTGTCGAAAACCCGTTATGTGGTCGAACAAAGCTTTGGTACGCTGCACCGTAAATTCCGCTACGCCCGGGCAGCCTATTTTGGTCTGCTCAAAGTGAGTGCGCAAAGCCATCTGAAGGCGATGTGTTTGAACCTGTTGAAAGCGGCTAACAGGCTAAGTGTGCCTGCTGCCGCCTAAAAGGCGGCCCGGATGCCTGATTATGGGGTATCCGGGGAGAATTAAGGGGGTATTTGGGTAAAATTAGGAGTGATTTGGGGTGAAAACAGCCGAAAACCTGTGTTTGGGTTTCGGCTGTCGGGGGAAGGGCTTTTTTGCAAAGGTCTCTGCTCATAAAAAAACTGCACCTTGTGAGTTGGAGGGGATGTGTCCAACTTTTGGGGTGCAGTTCAAAAGGGGAGGGCGGTTTTCAGACGACCTTTTTGAGTGGGGCGGAGGGCTTGTTGTCAGATTTAAAATCTCGCAGATACGCATATTTTATGCCGATGCGGCAGGTTTTCAATTAAGCCGCGCCAAATTCCGTTAATTTCCATTAAAGGTCGTCTGAAAGCCTTCGGTGTCATACTTTCTCGGTTATAATAGCCGGCTTCTTCAATCTGACCCTTTTTCGGAAATATATCATGGCATTTGCCTCGCTTTTCACCCTTTTGGACGATATTACCGCTGTCTTGGACGACGTTGCCCTGATGACTAAAATGGCCGCCAAGAAAACGGCGGGCGTGGTCGGCGATGATTTGGCGCTCAATGCAAATCAGGTTACGGGCGTGTCGGCGGAACGCGAGTTGCCGATTATTTGGGCGGTGGCGAAAGGTTCTTTGGTGAACAAGCTGATTTTGGTGCCGTTGGCTCTCTTGCTGTCCGCCTTTTTGCCGAAGCTGATTACGCCTTTATTGATGATAGGCGGGATTTATTTGTGTTTCGAGGGCGTGGAAAAGCTGCTGCATAAGTTTTTACACCGCCACGAAGCGTATGAAGACGAGGAGGCTGCCGCCGAAACGCTGGACGAAAAAACCAAAATTAAAGGCGCGATTCGTACGGATTTCATCCTGTCTGCCGAAATCATTATTATTGCTTTGGGCGTGGTCGAAAAATATGACCTGATGACCCGTTCGCTGGTGATGACGGCAATCGGCGTCGGTATGACGGTTTTTGTGTACGGTTTGGTCGGTGTTATCGTCAAACTCGACGACTTCGGTATGCTGCTGATGCGTCAAAAAAGTACGGGCATCCAAACGGTCGGACAGGGCTTGATTGCCTTTATGCCTTGGTTCATGCGCGGTTTGAGCGTGGTGGGTACGCTTGCCATGTTCCTTGTCGGCGGTGGTCTGATTGCGCACAACTTGGGCTTTTTGCATGATTTCTTACACGCGCACCATTGGGACAGCGGCTTGATGGAGCATATCGCCAACCTTGCCGTCGGGCTGATTGCCGGTGCCATCGCCTGCGCCGTAGCGTTGCCTTTGATGAAGCTATTTCAAAAACACTAAACAACCGATACGTCGTCTGAAAATGGTTCAACTTTGTTGAGGCTGTATTTTCAGACGACCTCTTATTTTCTTTTCTCTGCAATGAACATTTTCCGTAAACTCGAACAATATTGGCAGCATCCTGTGCTGTACTGGCCGTTGGTGATCCTGATTGCCGCCGCCACGCCGTTGACTTTCGCGCCGTATTACCATTTTTGGCTGATGCCCCTGCTGTTTGGCGCGCTGATCCGACTGATTGAACTGCGTCCGCGTTTTGCTGTTTCCACCGCCTATCTGTTTGGGCTGATTGCTTATACGACACAGTTTTATTGGATACATACCGCGCTGCACGATGTTTCCGGCTTGCCTAATTTATACGCGATTCCGCTGACTTTTCTGCTGCCTGCGTTTCTAGCGCTGTATCCTGCCGCCTGTTTTTGGTTGTGGAAGAAATTTCATCTGCCGCGTTGGGTTAAGGTCGGCATCATTTTGCCGATTTTGTGGACTCTGGCGGAATTTGCCCGTGAACGCTTATTTACCGGCTTCGGCTGGGGGGCAATCGGCTATTCCCAAATCGTCAAAGAAAGCCCGCTTGCCGGCTTTGCGCCTTTGGGCGGTATTCATCTGGTGACGCTGGCGACGGCATTTGTCAGCGCATGGCTGGTGTTGCTGATTGACAATACGGGTCGTCTGAAACAGCGCCTGCTGCCGATGTGTATGATTGTTATGTTGTGTACCGTCGGCTATGTCGCCCAGCAAACCGACTTTACCAAACCTGACGGCAGCACCAGTACCGTCGCGCTCGTGCAGGGCAATATCGAACAGAGTCTGAAATGGAATGAAGAACAAGTCGTCCCCACCATTCAGAAATACTACGGTCAAATCAGCAAAACATCCGCCGACATCGTTATCCTGCCGGAAACCGCTTTGCCTGTGATGCGTCAGGATTTGCCGGAAAATATCCTGACCCAGTTTGCCGAGCAGGCGCGCACGAACGGCAGCGCGTTAGCCGTCGGTATCGGTCAATATACAGCCGACGGCAACGGATACGAAAACGCCGTAATCAATTTGAGCGACTACGATGATATTTCAGACGACCTCCCGTATTACGCCAAGAATCATCTGGTTCCCTTTGGCGAATACAAACCGCTGCCTTTTTTGACCGAACCGTTGTACAAACTGATGAATATGCCGCTTGCCGATTTCCGTCGCGGCGGAGCGGGGCAGGCTCCCTTGACGATGAAAGATCAAAAAGTCGCCTTCAACATCTGCTATGAAGACGGCTTTGGCGACGAACTCATTGCTACCGCCAAAAACGCTACGCTGCTTGCCAACGTCAGCAATATGGCGTGGTATGGCGATTCCAACGCCATGTACCAACAGCTCCAGCAATCCCAAGCCCGCGCGATGGAGCTTGGACGCTATATGGTTCGTGCCACCAATACCGGCGCAACCGCCATTATTTCTCCCAAAGGCAGCATCATTGCCGAGAGCGAACCCAATACCGATGCCGTCTTGGAAGGGCATATCAAAGGCTATGTCGGCGAAACTCCTTATATGAAGGCGGGCGGTTCGCTGTGGCTGATTGGAGTATTGTCAATCATTGCCATCATACTGTTTTTAATCAGGAAAAAAGCAGATTAAGTTTGAAAAAGCGGTCTTTTTATCAGACCGTTTTTCTTGAATTTTAATATTTACATACAAGAATGTTTGTAATATACTGAACTTATTCCCAGTAAAACAGTCAAATTTTCAAAATCAATCGAATTTCAAAAAGCAAAAAAATCCACCTATCAAACAGTCTTTTACAGAAAAAGGCATTTGACAGCATACGATAGGGCAACAGGCAGTGATATACTGCACGGCAAACAACAAGTAAACAATAGTCTCTACATCATATAAAGGAAAGCAACTCTCATGAATAACGCCTTTGCATTACCCGTCATCCACAGCGGCAACGGCAGCCTTGA
Organism: uncultured Neisseria sp.; assembly: GCA_963456805.1. Classification (GTDB taxonomy): domain Bacteria; phylum Pseudomonadota; class Gammaproteobacteria; order Burkholderiales; family Neisseriaceae; genus Neisseria. Next base: position 8,881 of record CAUOMQ010000003.1, read on the forward strand.
GCAATACATTCATACCGTCAACAGCATTCCCATGTTGACGCCCGAAGAAGAAAGCCAACTCGCGGAGCGTCAGCAAAAAGGCGACCTTAACGCCGCCAAACAACTCATTCTTTCCCATTTGCGCGTCGTCGTCTCCATCGCACGAGGTTACGACGGCTATGGCCTGAACCAAGCCGACCTTATCCAAGAAGGCAACATCGGACTGATGAAAGCGGTCAAACGCTACGAGCCCAGCCGTGGCGCGCGCCTGTTTTCATTCGCCGTACACTGGATTAAGGCCGAAATCCACGAATTTATCCTGCGCAACTGGCGCCTGGTGCGCGTAGCGACCACCAAGCCGCAACGCAAACTGTTCTTCAATCTGCGCAGCATGCGTAAAAACCTGAATGCCTTGTCTCCGAAAGAAGCGCAAGACATCGCCGACGATTTGGGCGTCAAATTGTCCGAAGTCATGGAAATGGAACAACGCATGACCGGACACGACATCGCCATCATGGCGGACAACAACGATGACGAAGACAGCTTCGCCCCCATCGACTGGCTTGCCGACCACGATGCCGAACCCAGCCGCCAACTGTCCAAACAAGCCCACTACGCCCTGCAAACCGAAGGTCTGCAAAACGCATTGGCTCAACTGGACGACCGCAGCCGCCGCATCGTAGAAAGCCGCTGGCTGCAAGACGATGGCGGATTAACCCTGCACGAGCTGGCAGCCGAATACGGCGTGTCTGCCGAGCGCATTCGTCAAATCGAAGCCAAAGCCATGCAAAAACTGCGCGGTTTCCTCGCGGAAGAAGCGGAAGCGGTTTAAAAAAACAGTTCAGTAGAAGGAAAAAGGTCGTCTGAAACCCGAAATCTCGGTTTCAGACGACCTTTTTTGTGTATGGATGCCTTATTTTTTCGCTTTGGCCTGTTTGGCGTCTTTTTCGGTAATGGTACCGCCGCCGTTGTTAAACGCATTCATGATATAGGTGGCAACGGCAGCGAGATCGGCATCGTTGATGGCGGTCGCGGGCATAAAGCCGTTGTAAGGTTTACCGTTGACTTTGATGGGGCCGTTGATGCCTTTGGTCATGCTTTGCAGCAATACCTGCGGTTTTTTCATAATATAGTCCGATTGGTAAAGAGGGGGAAACATGGTTCCCCTGCCTTCCCCTTTTTTACCGTGGCAGGCGGCGCAGTTGCTTTCATAAATTTTTTGGCCTTGCGTCATTTGGGCAGCATCGGCGGCAAAGGTGCTGTGGACGGACAGGGTAAAAATTGCAGCCGCCAATATTTTTTTTGTTGTGGTCATGATGTGTCCTTTTTATCGGTGTGGTCTGTTTATCGATAATACAATAAAGGTCGTCTGAAAACAGATTTTTCAGACGACCTTAGACTTAAATCAAATGTAACGCTTTCAGTGGAAATCTGCGGATAGGTTTTAAATGATGATGCTGTCGCAGCTTGGTTTGGGTTTAAAGTCCATCAGTGATCACCAATATCCCTTGTCGGATGATGTATCCGGTTATTGCCAGCCTTGCAGGTTGTTTTTGACCAGTTCGGTCAGGGCGAGAATCCATGCGGGGTGGTCGTTCAAGCAGGGGATGTAGCGGTATTCTTTGCCTCCGGCTGCGTGAAATTGTTCGCGCCCCATGATGGCAATCTCTTCCATGGTTTCCAGACAATCCGCCATAAAGCCCGGACAGAATACGTCCAATTTGCTGACGCCTTGTTTGGGCAGTTGGTCAAACAGGGCTTGTGTGCTGGGCGTTACCCATTTTGCTTTGCCAAATTGGCTTTGGAAGGAAACGATGTATTCTTGCTCGTTTAGGTTGAGCGCTTGGGCAAGAAGTTTCGCGGTATGTCGGCATTCGTCGGGATAAGGGTCGCCGTCGTCGTAATTTTTTTGCGGAATGCCGTGAAAGCTCAACATGAGTTTCTCACCGCGTCCGTGTTCTTTCCAATATGCTTCAATGTGTTGTTTCATGGCATCGATATAGGCTGCGTCGTCGTAAAAACGCGAAACGGTGCGCAGGCTCATTTGGTTGCGTTGCTTCAGCAGTTGTTGGAACACTTTGTCTAATGCCGCGCCGGTGCTGGAGGCGGCGTATTGCGGATATAAAGGGACAATCAGCAATCTGCCTACGCCTTGGGCTTTCATTTCGGCAAGGACGGTTTCGATGCCCGGGTTGCCATAGGTCATGGCATGGCGGACGATGGTGTCGGGCATGGCTTGTGCCAGGGCGTCTGTTTGGCGTTGGGTATAGACGGCAAGCGGAGAGCCTTGTTCAAACCAGATTTTGGCGTAAGCGTGCGCACTTTTCTTGGGACGCAGCGTCAGAACCAAACCATGCAAAATCGGCTGCCAAAGTAGTTTGGGCAGTTCGACGACGCGTTGGTCCGATAGAAATTCTCGAAGATATGGTTTGACGGCTGCGGCGGTCGGGGCATCGGGCGTGCCGAGATTGAGGAGGAGGACGCCTACACGGTTTTGCTGAGTGTAAGACAGGGAGGGTTCGACGTGGAAAAGCGGCATGATGTGCCTTTGGATTGGAGTGGAAGCCCGTATTGTAGCAATGTGAAGGTCGTCTGAATATGGTCTGCGTTTTCAGACGACCTTTTTTCAGGGTTGTGTTTTAAAGTTTATAATGTATAATGTTATACCATAACATTTATCGGAGGAATGATGAAAGCGAATATCCACCCTGAAAATTACCGTACTGTGCTTTTTTACGACAGTGGTGCCAATGAAGGCTGGCTGATCCGTTCTTGTGCGGATACACACGGCAAAACGATGGTTTGGAACGATGGTAAAGAATATCCTTTATTTTCTTTGGATACGTCTTCTGCTTCGCATCCCGTCTATACGGGCAAACAGCGCAATGTGAATATCGAAGGCCGCGCCAGCAAGTTCAACCAAAGGTTCCAATCTATGATTTCGTCTTTTAGAAAGGATAAATAATGCAGGTTTTGTCTTCATTGAAAACAGCGAAAAAGCGCCATCGCGATTGTCAAATCGTTCGACGCAAAGGTAAAGTTTACGTCATCTGTAAAAGCAATCCCCGCTTCAAAGCCCGTCAGCGGTAATGTTTTCATATTTTGTAATGCTCTCAATGGATTGCCGCTCGCGATGATTTTCGCGGGCGGTTTTTTTGTTTTCAGACGACCTCGGACGGGCGGGTAAGTGTGAAGCAATGGTTGAGGGAAGTTTTAATGTTTGCGAAAAAACTACGGAGCTTTGGAAAAAGCTACATTCGGGGCGTGCAGGTAAATTAGGGTAAGCTCCCTTGCTAGACTATAAGGATGTTTATAACATGGAACGACTGTTATGCAGTTCCACATTTTTCAGGAGTATTAATATGAAACTTAAAGCTGTATTGGCCGTAGCGGCTGTTTTGTCCTTGGGCGCTTGTGCTGCCCCTGATTATGATGATAATGATGCTCCTCGCCACGAGCACCGTCATGACCATGGAGATCGCAACTATGATGATCGTGGTCAGTCTAGCGACCGCCGTTCGCCCCAATCTTTTGAGTGTGAAAACGGTTTGTCTGTGACTGTACGCAATCTGGACACCAACCGCGTCGAGTTGAGCCTGGATGACAAACGCGCTGTCTTGTCTTCTGCGGTTTCCGGTTCCGGCGAGCGTTATGTTTCCAACCGCGGTCTGTTCGGTAAAGGTGCGGAATGGCATCAAAAAGGCAGCCAAGCCTTCTTCAGCTTCGTTGATCCTTATGGCAACAAAGTAGACACTTCTTGCAATCAGCGTTAATGACTGCGTGAATTGTTAGGGGATGGCTGATTTGCGATACCTATCTCCGTAAAACCAAAAAGGTCGTCTGAAAATTTCAGACGACCTTTTGCTATGGGTAAATGCGAAACCTGTTGGTATAGTGGATTAACTTTAAATCAGGACAAGGCGACGAAGCCGCAGACAGTACAGATAGTACGGAACCGATTCACTTGGTGCTTCAGCACCTTAGAGAATCGTTCTCTTTGAGCTAAGGCGAGACAACGCCGTACTGGTTTAAAGTTAATCCACTATATTTTCCAACAGGTTTGCCGGCGGATTATTGGCTGCGTTTGATAATCAGCTTGTCTTCGGTGACTTCGGCATTTAGCGCGGTTGCCATTTCTTTGACGACATTGTCCAAATCGCTTTCTTTGATATTTGGGTCGTATTGAGAAGCCAGTTTGAGCACTTCTCTGATGAAGTTTTTATCGACCTCCGCGTTGATGTTGTATTTCAGCTTACTGAGGAGGTCTTGTTGAAGCTGCTCGTCGTTTTTATATTCGATAGGCGGAATGGAGGCTTCTGCATCGGCTTTGACCGCGCTGTTGTTCAAGTAGATTTGATCGCCTTTTGAGTCGAATTTGATGCCGGTTTTTAAAAAGGTTTTTACGGCTTCCATCAGTTCTTTTTGTGTGTCGGGACTGTTCATATCGACGCACTCTTTACCTTGACGGTCGAAGAATTTATTGATGCGGTCGATACCTTCGCCATTGATATCGCGAAGGTTGAAGTTGTAATGGATGCGGTCGAATTTGATGTTGTTGATGCGGAAGTTTTCGACTTCGCTTTGTCCTTCCATAGCATATTTGTTGTCTTTTGCAGACTGTTTGCTTCCTGCTTTGATTTTGTCGACAGAGAAATCAAAGGTTTGGTTGCCCATTTTGAATGCGGCAGAGTCTAGGGTAAAGAGGGATGTGCCGTTGCGCAATGCAGTGGTGTCACCTTTTTCCATATCGGCCTGATATTTAACGTTTTTCAAGCTAAATTGGTATCCCGGGCTTTCAGGTTTGTCAGGGTGTGAGGCAGTCATGCCGGGCCATTCGAAATTGAAATTATCGAGATGGTACTGATGGTCGGATTTGTGGCCTTTGACAGCCAAAGTCGCCGTTTCCCATTTGACTTCGTCGGAATCGATGTTTAATGAGCCTGCCGGTGCGGTCAGTTTGCCCTCCAATTCTCCACCCCAAGAAAGCACGGTATTGCCGTCCAACCGGAATATTTCTTTATTGTCATCTCCAATCAGATAGAGTTTGGTTTGGATGGTGTAGCCGTTCAGACCGCGGGTAATGATGTCCTCGCCGCGTATTGAGAATTTTGTGTCCTGATGGCACAAGTCGGGCGTGATGTCGCCCCTCCATGAAGCTTTGCCCGAAGTAAGGCCCATGTCGAATTTATCCAGAGTGATTTTCAGGCGTTTGTCGGCATCGGGATTGTTTTGGAAATAGTATTCCTGTTTCAATTTGTTGTCAGCATAAATGCCGCCGCCAACGGTTGCTCCTCCCAATGCGGCGATGCCGACTAATGTCGCAATGATGCTTTTTTTCATGTCTTGTCCTTAAGCAGGTGGTAAAAATGTAATGGATGGGTTGGAATCGGGTAGATTCAAATCAGCTTGGCGGCAAGATAGGGCAGTTTCCTGTTGAACTCAAACTGCGACGCTGCCGGGTTGCGTTTTGGCGGAAATTGGATCAACTGACGGTATTTGCCTATGCCGATTTTAAAATGCCAATATTGTAATATAAAAAGGTCGTCTGAAAACTTTCAGACGACCTTTTTTCAACCGTTCAAGCAATTAACAACATCTTCCGCCGTTTGCACCGCAGCGGCGTTTGCGGCAGTAGTCTTGAAATTGCAGCTCGGTCATGACGGGGGCGTTGGGATTATGTTTGCGCTGTTGGGCAACGTAGTTTTCATAATCGGGCACGCCTGCCATGAGGTTGGCGGTAAGTTTGGCGGTTTTCCACCAAGCGGCGAGTTTACGCTTCACTTTGTGCCTCCGGTTGTTTGCCGTCGCGGTACACCGCCGGGATTTCTTTGGCGGTCGGCCAGCCGACTTTGCGTGCTTTCATAGCGGTACGCACGCCGTAGATGGCAACGACAACGACGACGGAGAGGAACAATGCGGTCAAGCCGGCATTGATTTTGTCGTTGAAGATAATCTGCGACATTTCGCCGATGTCTTTAGCGGGTGCGAGGACTTCGTTTTTAGCCAATGCGTCGCTGTATTTGCCGGCATGGGCGAGGAAGCTGACACGCGGGTCGCTGTGGAACAGTTTTTGCAGACCGGCGTAGCAGGTTACAAACAGTACGCCGACAGCAGGAACGAGTGCCACCCAGACATAACGGTCGCGTTTCATCTTAATCAGCACAACGGCACACATAATCAATGCTACGCCTGCCAGCATTTGGTTGGCGATGCCGAACAAAGGCCAGAGCGAGTTGATGCCGCCCAAGGGGTCGGTCACGCCGGTGTAGAGGAAGTAGCCCCACAATGCCACGGCGAAGAAGGTCGCAATCAGGTTGGCAGGGATGGAGTCGGTGTTGCCGAAAGGTTTGTAGAAAATACTGCCCAAGTCTTGAATCATGAAACGTGCGACGCGCGTACCGGCATCGACGGCGGTCAGGATGAACAAGGCTTCAAACAACAGGGCAAAGTGATACCAGAATGCCATCATGGCTTCGCCCGGAATCAGGCGGCTCATGATGTGTGCCATACCGACTGCGAGGGTTGGCGCACCGCCCGCACGGGACAGAATGGTGTTTTCGCCCACTTCCTTAGCGGTGTGCAACAGGGTTGCGGCATCAACGGGGAATTGCAGCTTGGTGGTAATCACTTCGGCGGCGGTATTGGCATCTGTACCGATTAGGGCGGCAGGACTGTTCATGGCGAAGTACACGCCGGGGTCAAGCGATGACGCGGCAGCCAAGGCCATAATCGCCACGAAACTTTCCATCAACATACCGCCGTAACCGATCATGCGGACGTGGGTTTCGTTTTCCAGCATTTTCGGCGTAGTACCGGAAGAAATCAGCGCGTGGAAGCCTGAAACCGCGCCACAGGCGATGGTAATGAAGAGGAATGGGAACAATGCGCCTGAGAATACAGGGCCGGAACCGTCGATGAAGTGGGTCACGGCAGGCATTTGCAGCGCAGGGCTGACGATGAGGATGCCGATGGCGAGGGCGACAATCGTACCGATTTTCAGGAAGGTAGAGAGATAGTCGCGCGGAGTCAGCAGCAGCCATACCGGCAATACTGATGCTACGAAGCCGTAAATCATAATCGCCCAAGTGAGCTGGATGCCGTCAAGGTCAAACCAGTGACCGATGGAGCTGTGCGCCACATTGTCGCCGTAAATAACCGCCAGCATCAGCAGGATAAAGCCGACAATGGAAATCTCGCCGATTTTGCCCGGACGGATATAACGGGTGTAAATACCCATAAACAGCGCAATCGGCATGGTAGCGGCAATCGTAAACGTACCCCAAGGGCTGTGAACCAGTGCTTTCACCACAATCAGCGCCAACACCGCCATGATGATGACCATAATCATCAAAATACCGATGGACGCAATCACGCCAGGGACAGTGCCGAGTTCTTGTTTTACGATATCGCCCAAAGACTTACCGTCGCGGCGCATGGAGACGAACAAGACCATCATGTCTTGTACCGCGCCTGCAAACACTACGCCGAAGATAATCCACAGCGTACCTGGCAGATAACCCATTTGCGCAGCCAGCACGGGACCGACCAAGGGGCCTGCGCCCGCAATCGCGGCAAAGTGGTGTCCGAACAATACGCCTTTGTGTGTCGGCACATAGTCCAAACCGTCATTGTGCCGCTCGGCGGGCGTGAGGCGGTTCGGATCAAGCTGCATTACATATTTGGCGATGTAGAGACTGTAAAAACGGTAAGCGATGCAGTACACCGATACGGCGGCGGTGACCATCCATACCGCGCTGACCTGCTCGCCCCGACTGATGGCCAAAGTGGTAAAGGACGCTACGCCGACCAAAACCACAATGCCCCAAATAAGGAACGTTTTGAGCGATTTCATTGTTTAATCCTTAAAATACAAGAGTGAGAATATTCGGGTTCTTAATTGTTGCGGGGGGACAAACTGCATCCCGAAGCATTTATGGAAGAAAAAAATGAAGCGATGATGGTGCGGGAACCCTGGCTTGAGATAATTAATAAACAAGGGAACCAAAACCCTAGAATGTTAACTATCATCAAGTCTAGCGTAAGGTTAACACAATCCGATAATGTGCGGGCTAGATTTAACTCAAGCAATCGTCATTCATTACGATATTACCGCTTATTTTTTGACAAATTCTTTACACAATATCCTGACAAAAGAGAAAGGTCGTCTGAAAACCGAATTTGGGTTTTCAGACGACCTTTTTGCATGGGGGAGCGAAAGCGGTGAAGGAGTTGCTTCCTGTTTACGGTTGGGTACGCCGTTTTCTGTCCACGTGTTCCTTGAGGGTGGCACACATGCCGGCAGTGTTGCCGCCGTTCATGAGCATGACCGGTTCGCCGTTGAGGGCGTAGCCGCCGCTGCCGTTGTCGGAGATGACCGTTTTGTTGTCATCCAGTTTTAGGCTGTTTGGCGTTTTTTGCCAGCTGCCGTTTTTGACCTCGTTTTGCACCACCATGCAATAGCTGCCATTTGCTAGAATACCGACAAGCTGCGAATCCATGGTCATGTAAACGCCGGGAGGCGGGGTTTTGGCAAATGCCTGTGTCGACAACATCAGAGTGGCGGCGGTTAGAAGTTGGAGGGTGTTTTTCATATTAAATTATGCGTTGCCGCGTTTCGGATCGTTCGGGCGCAGTTGGGCGGCGAGTTTGTCGAGGATGCCGTTGACGAATTTGTGTCCGTCAGTACCGCCGAAGGTTTTGGTCACTTCGATGGCTTCGTTGATGATGACGGGGTAGGGGGTTTCGGGCATCGCGCTCAATTCGTGGCATGCCATCAGCAGGACGGCGCGTTCGATGGGGCTGAGGTCTTTTTCGTCGCGGTCGAGCAGGGGGCGGATTTGTTGGATGTATTCAGCGGCGTGGGTGTGCGTGCCGAAGAAGAGTTTGTTGAACAGCTCTTCGTCCGCTTTGGCGAAGTCGGGCTGGTCTTGGATGTTTTTAGCGATTTCGGGGGCGGCGGTGTTGTTGATGCCGGCTTGGTAGAGGGCTTGTACGGCTAACTCGCGGGCGCGGCGGCGTGGGGTTTTCATGGGGATTCCTTCGTTGGCGGCACGGTGGGTGCGGTAATGAATGTTTCAGACGACCTCTGTCGGATGACGGGTCGTCTGAAAACGGTTTGTCCGGTAGATGGTGCGAAACCGGAATGCGGTAAAGCTATGGGTTTCGCGTTCGGGCTTATTCTTCTTCGTCGTCAAACTGCTCTTCAATCAGATAGTTGACGAGGTTGGCGCACTCGACGGCGACTTTGGCGGCGTCGGCGGCTTTTTCTTCAATGCGCGCGACGGCTTGCTCGTCGTTTTCGGTGGTCAGGATGGCGTTGGCGATGGGGATGTTGTAGTCGAGTCCGACACGGGTTACGCCTGAACCGGATTCGTTGGAAACGAGTTCGAAGTGGTAGGTTTCGCCACGGATGACGACGCCGATGGCAATCAGCGCGTCGTATTGCTCGGAGGCCGCCATGTTTTGCAGGACGAGCGGTACTTCGAGCGCGCCGGGTACGGTGGCGATGGTGATGTTGTTGTCGGCTACGCCCAATTCTTGCAGGGTGTGGCAGCAGACTTTGAGCATTTCGCTGCCGATTTCGTTGGTAAAGCGGGCTTGTACGATGCCGATGCGCAGGTGTGCGCCGTCGAGGTTCGGGGCGATGATGTTCATGGTGTTTCCTTGTATTTTGAGCGGTAAACGGGTTTTCAGACGACGTTTGGCTTTTCTGAAAACGATATTGGGGATTTATTCCTGCGGCTGCCAGTCGGCAACGGCTTGAAACTCGCCGTCTTCGCCGATTTCCCATGCGCAGCCTTCGGGTTGGGTTATCAGCGCGGCGATGGCGGGATTGGACTGGGTGATTTCGGAAAGGCTGACGACGCTGAAATTGTCGGGATCGTCGGTGTATTCGTCGGTTTCGTCGCCGCTGAAGAAACGCCAGCCGCTGTCGTTTTCGAAAACGGGGGCTTCGCGGTAGAGGAAGCCGACGGGTTCGCCTTGTTTGGCTACCGTATTGGTCACGATGCAGCGGTCGAGTGCGGCTGAGAGGGCTTGGGCAAATTTATTCATTGCGGTGTGTGCATGCCGTAAAAATTGTGCGGATTTTATCATGATTAGGGCAGCCTCTGCACCGTGTATCTTTATAGTGGATTAACTTTAAATCAGGACAAGGCGACGAAGCCGCAGACAGTACAGATAGTACGGCAAGGCGAGGTAACGCCGTACTGGTTTAAAGTTAATCCACTATATATTTGCCGCTTATGGTTTGATGGTACAATGCTGGTCGTCTGAAACGCGCTGAACTGTGTTTCAGACGACTGTTGCAGCCCTAAAGTGTTTCCGTATTTGCATGAAGTGCCGAAACGCATTCGGGTTGGTTTGGGAAGCCGGATTTTTGCCGCCTCCCGCCCGATACGCCGAAGCAAGAAGAAAGACAAACGTCCTCATGAAAACAGATGTGTTAAAACAGCAGGCGCATGCCGCCATTCAAAATAAACTGGGTTACCATTTCAAAGATACCGCGCTTTTGCAGCAGGCGCTGACCCACCGCAGCTACCATGCGAAAAACAACGAGCGTTTCGAGTTTGTCGGCGATTCGATTTTGAACTACACCGTCGCCAAAATGTTGTTTGATGCGTTTCCCAAGCTGACCGAAGGCGAGTTGTCGCGTTTGCGCGCGAGCTTGGTCAATGAAGGCGTGTTGGCGGAAATCGCTTTGGAAATGAATGTCGGCGACGGGCTTTATTTGGGCGCGGGCGAATTGAAAAGCGGCGGATTCAGACGACCCTCCATCCTTGCCGATGCCATGGAAGCGATGTTTGCCGCCGTCAGCTTTGATGCGGATTTCGCCGAGGCGGAGAAAGTGGTGCGACACTTGTTTGCCGAACGCGTCAAACGCGCCGATTTCAAAACGCAGGGCAAAGACAACAAAACCGCCCTGCAAGAAGCCCTCCAAGCCCGCCGCCTTGCCCTGCCCAAATACCGTATCGAAGAACAAATCGGTCATGCCAATGACAGTATGTTCCTGATTTCATGCGACTTGGGCGAATTGGGCTTCATTTGCAAAGCGCAAGGCAGCAGTCGTAAAGTTGCCGAGCAACAAGCCGCCAAAGAAGCGCTGCAATGGCTTGAGCAACACCATCCTTTGAGAAAAGCAAAAAAATAGCTAATTTATTTTTCAGACGACCTAAGGTCTGACGACATTCAATAGTTTCCGTGTTTTTTATCCCCAAAGCAGCATCTTCCGCCTTGGATCTTCCGCTTTGTGAACAAAAATCCACTTGGACAATTAAATCTCGACAGCCCCTATGACAAGACGAAAAGGTCGTCTGAAACGTCAAACAGAAAGCCATCATGGACATCGAAACCTTCCTGCAAAACGAATCCAACCACCCCGCCGACTACCGCTGCGGCTTCGTCGCCATCGTCGGCCGCCCCAACGTCGGCAAATCCACGCTGATGAACCACCTCATCGGGCAAAAAATCAGCATCACCAGCAAAAAAGCCCAAACCACGCGCAACCGCGTTACCGGCATTTACACCGACGACACCGCCCAATTCGTTTTCGTCGATACCCCCGGCTTCCAAACCAAACACCGCAACGCCCTGAACGACCGCCTCAATCAAAACGTCACCGAAGCGTTGAGCGGCGTCGATGCCGTCGTTTTCGTTGTCGAAGCCATGCGCTTTACCGATGCCGACCGCATCGTGATGAAACAACTGCCGACAAACACGCCCGTCATCCTCGTTATCAACAAAATCGACAAAAACAAAGCGGGCAATACTGGTTTGCAGGAATTTATCGACCAAATCAGCGCAGAATTCAAATTTGCAGGGCATGAAACCGTCAGCGCCAAACACGGATTGGGCATCGCCAACCTGCTCGCGCGCCTCAGACCTTACCTGCCCCAAAGCGTGCCGATGTATCCGGAAGAAATGGTGACCGACCGTTCCAGCCGTTTCCTCGCCACCGAAATCGTGCGCGAAAAACTGTTCCGCTACCTCGGTGAAGAGCTGCCCTACGCCATGAATGTGGAAATCGAACAATTCGAAGAAGAGGAAAACGGCCTCTACCGAATCTACATCGCCGTATTGGTCGATAAAGACAGCCAAAAAGCCATCTTAATCGGCAAAGGCGGGGAAAAACTGAAAAAAATCTCCACCGAGGCCCGCCTCGATATGGAAAAACTGTTTGATACTAAAGTGTTTTTAAAGGTTTGGGTCAAGGTCAAATCAGGCTGGGCGGACGACGTGCGCTTCCTCAGGGAATTGGGTTTGTAGGTTGTCTGAAAATACAGTCTCAAATAAACAAAGGTCGTCTGAAAACAAGTATTGCAAGTTTTCAGACGACCTTTTTTATGGTCAAACAGTCAGTTCTTCATCGACTGTACCGGCGCGGGAATCCTGCCACCGCGATTGACGAACACTTCGCACGAACCTTCTTTAACCGGCATCACGGGCGCGTAGCCCAACAGGCCGCCGAACTCGACGCTGTCGCCGACGGTTTTGCCCGTTACCGGAATGATGCGCACCGCGGTGGTTTTGCTGTTGATCATGCCGATGGCGGCTTCATCGGCGATGATGCCGGAAATCGTGTGCGCGGGCGTGTCGCCGGGAACGGCAATCATGTCCAGTCCGACAGAACAAACGGCGGTCATTGCTTCAAGTTTGTCCAGCGTCAGCACGCCTGCTTCGGCGGCGGCAATCATGCCTTCGTCTTCGGAAACGGGGATAAACGCGCCGCTCAGGCCGCCGACCGCGCTGGAAGCCATCATGCCGCCTTTTTTCACGGCATCGTTCAGCAATGCCAAAGCAGCCGTCGTGCCGTGCGTACCGCAGACGCTCAAGCCCATTTCTTCAAGGATGCGTGCTACCGAGTCGCCAACGGCAGGGGTCGGTGCCAGCGACAAATCGAGAATGCCGAACGGAATGCCCAAAATTTTCGAGGCTTCACGACCGATGAGTTCGCCCACGCGGGTGATTTTGAAGGCGGTTTTCTTCACGACTTCGGCGACTTCGGTCAGGCTGACCGCGTCCGAATTTTCCAGCGCGGCTTTGACTACGCCCGGTCCCGATACGCCGACGTTGATGACGGCGTCCGCTTCGCCCGAACCGTGAAACGCGCCCGCCATAAACGGATTGTCTTCCACCGCGTTGCAGAACACGACGATTTTGGCGCAGCCGAAACCTTCGGGCGTGATTTCCGCCGTGCGTTTGATGGTTTCCCCCGCCAGTCTGACCGCATCCATATTAATACCGGCGCGCGTGCTGCCGATATTGATGGAGCTGCACACGATGTCGGTAGTCTTCATCGCTTCGGGAATGGAGCGGATTAACACCTCGTCTGAAGGCGACATGCCTTTTTGCACCAGCGCGGAAAAGCCGCCGATAAAGGATACGCCGATGGCTTTGGCTGCCTTGTCCAAAGTCTGCGCCACGCTGACGTAAGAATCGGCTTTGGTTGCCGCCGCGATTTGGGCAATCGGCGTGACGGAGATACGCTGATTCACAATCGGCACGCCGTATTTGGCGGAAAGGTGTTTCGCCGTAGCGACCAAATCTTTGCCGACAGTGGTGATTTTGTTGTAAATGTTTTGGTTCAACACATCGATGTCGGTGCTGATACAGTCGTGCAAATCAATGCCTATGGTAATGGTGCGGACGTCGAAATGCTGGTCGGCAACCATTTTGACGGTTTCAAGTATCTCATTACTGTGGAAATTGTTCATGGGATTCGGCCTTTCTTGCAGGTCGTCTGAAAAATATTTTCAGACGACCTTCGATTAGACTTTAAGCTTGACATACATATGCTCTTGCGTGCCTTCAGCAGTTTTTCGCATCTCGTAATCAAACACATCAGAATATTTTTTTACTAAATCGGTAAATTTCTTACAACCGTAATTACGTGGGTCAAAATCTACCTGCAAGCGTTTCCAAGTGGCACCGAATGCAGTCATAGCCATCCATTCACTATCCGCATGTTCGAAAATTTTATGTATAGTCTCCAACGGTAGTTTATTCTCAAGTTGTTCGGCAATTTTCGGTCGAGCTTGAGCATTTTCGGGAGAGACTGTTTGAATCTGTTTCTCTGTTGGTTTCTGTGGTTTATCGGTTACTGTTTCTTTTTGTGCGGGTTCAGGCATCAAGTTTTCTACATAGATAAATTGGCTGCACGCATTACGGAAAGCTTCAGGCGTTTGCTTTTTGCCGAAACCGTAAACTGTTACACCTTGTTCCTTCAATCGGATAGCCAGTGCAGTAAAGTCACTATCACTAGATACCAAACAAAAACCATCAAAACGGCCGGTATAGAGTAAATCCATCGCATCAATAATCATAAAACCGTCAGTGGCATTTTTACCTGTGGTGTAGGCGAATTGCTGCATAGGTTTGATAGCATGCTCATTAATGACAGCTTTCCATTTACCGTTGTCACCAACAAAGTTGCCATAGATGCGTTTTACCATTGCTTCACCGAATTTAGTTGTTTCTTCTAAAATCGCATCAATGGTTTGCGCTGACGCATTATCAGCATCAATTAAAACAGCCAGCCGTGCAGATTTCTCTTCAGCTACATTAAAACTAATTTTATTTTTTGACATAATTTTAGAGTTTCTAAAATCAAATGCGGTGCATGGCTTGGAAGATTTCTTCGTTTTGCATGCGGATGTCGAGCGCGAGTTTTTTGCTCTCTTCCGCAAACAAATCCAGCATTTCCTGCCGCGATTTGGGGCATTTCGAGGTATCCACCAAGATAATCATGGTGAAGAAATCGTCCATCAGCTGCTGGCTGATATTGAGGATGTTGATTTGGTTTTCCGCCAAAATTCTGGAAACGTCGTACACGATGCCGACGCGGTCTTTGCCGATGACGGTGATGACTGAATTATTCATAAGTCAGGGTCCTTGTAGGGGTCGTCTGAAAAATCTGGTTCGGGAAATTATAGCACCGCTTTAAAATAAGATGGCTTGGATTGTTGACAATTTTCAGGTTTTGTCGGTTGGGGCGGCTGCGTATTGAATAGGATGGGCTGAGGATGATCGGCAGGTTTGCGATTGAGGGATTTTGGGTAAACCGATATTAATTTGTTCAAATATCCATGCAAACAGGCGTACCCAAACACGTCAATTTGCGTATAATGGCGCAAATTCCGATTAACCGATTCATGTAAATAAGGATTAAACCATGACATCTATCCACGACCAAATCAAAGAAGTTGTTACCACCCACCGCGTTGTTTTGTTTATGAAGGGTACGAAGCAGTTTCCGCAATGCGGCTTCTCTTCACGCGCCGTACAAATCCTCAGCGCCGCAGGCTGCACTGATTACGTTACCGTGAATGTTTTGGAAAACGATGCCGTCCGCCAAGGTATCAAAGAATACAGCGATTGGCCGACTATCCCGCAACTCTACGTAAACGGAGAGTTTGTCGGCGGTTCCGATATTTTGATGGAAATGTACGAAGCAGGTGAGCTGCAAGAATTGCTGAAAGCTTGATTTGCCTGATACGGAATCATGAAGAGGTCGTCTGAAATATTTCAGACGACCTCTTTTCATTTTAACCAAGACTCAAGAGGGGTTTATTCCTCGGGACGTTCGCCGTCGGTGTCGTCCAGTTTGCCTTCGGTGATATCGATGTTGATGCCCACGGCGGCACGGATTTTGGCGTCGATTTCGTTGGCGATTTCGGGGTTTTCTTTCAACCATACGCGGACGTTGTCTTTGCCTTGTCCGATTTTGGCGCCGTTGTAGCTGTACCATGCGCCTGATTTTTCAACGATGTCGTATTTGACGCCGAGGTCGATCAGTTCGCCTTCCCAGCTTACGCCTTCGCCGTACAGGATATCGAATTCGGCTTGGCGGAACGGGGGGGCTACTTTGTTTTTGATGACTTTGACTTTGGTTTCGTTGCCGATGACGTCGTCGCCTTTTTTGATTTGTCCGGTTCGGCGGATGTCGAGGCGGACGGAGGCGTAGAATTTGAGGGCGTTACCGCCGGTGGTGGTTTCGGGACTGCCGAACATCACGCCGATTTTCATACGGATTTGGTTGATGAAGACGACCAGTGTGTTGGTGCGTTTGATGTGGCCGGTCAGTTTGCGCAGGGCTTGGCTCATCAGACGGGCTTGCAGGCCGACGTGGCTGTCGCCCATTTCGCCTTCGATTTCGGCTTTGGGCACGAGGGCGGCTACGGAGTCGACAACGACCATGTCCACGCCGCCGGAGCGCACCAGCGTGTCGCAGATTTCCAGAGCCTGTTCGCCGGTATCGGGTTGGGAGAGGTAGAGTTCTTCTACTTTAACGCCGAGTTTGCGGGCGTAAACGGGGTCGAAGGCGTGTTCGGCGTCGATAAAGGCGCAAATGCCGCCGTTTTTCTGGCATTGGGCGATGGCTTCGAGACAGAGCGTGGTTTTACCGGAGGATTCCGGGCCGAAGATTTCGACAACGCGACCGCGCGGCAGACCGCCGACGCCGAGCGCCAGGTCCACACCGAGCGAACCGGTAGAGATGACGTCAAGGTTTTCTTCTTGCTGGCTGCCGTCCATTTTCATGATGGAACCTTTGCCGAAGTTTTTTTCAATTTGGGCAAGGGCGGCGGCTAGGGCTTTGCTTTTTTCGTCTGACATAGTGTTGTTCTCGTTTGATGTTGATGAAGTTAGCTAAGAATTTGTTTAGCTATTATCTCATAAATTAAGAAAAAGTATAGTTTATTTCGATTTTATTTTGGAGTGTAGGTGGGCTTACTCGGAAGATTTTAAATAACTATTTGTTTATAATGATATTAAATGTTTTCTAGTTTTTGAGCGTATCGGTGTTGCAGATTTTATTTGTTGCAGAGGTCGTCTGAAAAATCGACTGTGGTTTTCAGACGACCCTTGTCCAATCCAATCACTTGCACACGGCGGATACTTTGATTTCGACCGCCCATTCCGGTTTGGCGAGTTTGGCTTCGATGCAGGCGCGGGCAGGGGCGCGGTCGGGGGCTGTCCAGGCATCCCAGGCTTCGTTCATGGCGGCGTAGTCGTTCATATCGGTCAGGAAGATGGTGGCTTCGAGGATGTGTGCTTTGTCGGAGCCGCATTCTTCAAGCCAGCGGTCGATTTGCGCCAAAACGTTTTCGGTCTGGGCTTTGGCATCGGCTTCGGGATTTTCGGGAACCATGCCTGAGAGGAAGACGAATCCTCCGGCGCAGACAGCTTCGGAGTAGCGTTCGGTGGTACCGAGGTATCGGATATTCATTTGATATTCCTTGAGGTTGGGCGCACGGGGCATTTTGTCCTGTTGTCGGATTTCGGTTTGCCTGATGGGGTCAGAACGAGACGGCGGATATTGGGCAGGGGCTTATGGTAACATTCAGCTTGATTGTCTGCCACAGCAGGCGGGCGGTTTTGTTGTTTTTGAAAAGATGCGGAAACTATTTTTACGCGTCATTGTCATATTAATTTTAGGTCGTCTGAATATTATTGGAACTGCATCATGAGCAAAAATACCGATTATCCGG
The DNA here is from genome assembly GCA_963456805.1 of uncultured Neisseria sp. Classification (GTDB taxonomy): domain Bacteria; phylum Pseudomonadota; class Gammaproteobacteria; order Burkholderiales; family Neisseriaceae; genus Neisseria. The sequence continues at coordinate 26,346 of CAUOMQ010000003.1, forward strand.
TTACTCCTGCCGTCCGTTTCTTGCGTACACATCAAATTGATTTTGAGCCTTATATTTATGTTTATGAGGAACACGGCGGGACAGGGCAGTTTGCACAGTTGTTCGGCGTGGACGAGCATCAGGTGGTCAAAACCATCGTGCTGCAAAACGAAGCGAAGAAAGGGCTGGTTGTCGTGATGCACGGCGATAAGCAGATTTCCACCCGCAATCTGGCGCGCGATTTGGGCATGAAACACATCGAGCCTGCCGATCCGAAACAGGCAAACAAATGGACGGGCTATCTGGTGGGCGGGACGACGCCTTTCGGTATGAAAACCCGGTTGCCTGTGTATGTTGAAAAAAGTATTTGGGATTTGGAGAAAGTTTATATCAACGGCGGCAAGCGCGGATTTATCATCGGTGTCAGTCCGCAGGCTTTGCGGGCTTTAAATCCGCAGGATGTACAGGTCGCCGTCTAAAGGGATGCAAAACGGTTTTTAAGTCGGGAAACGCAGATTCGGGCAAATTTGAAGGTTTTATAAAAAGAACACAATGCCTGATTTTATATCTGTTTTCATTCTGTCAAACAGCCTGTTGCCGTGATTTCACGGTATCGGGCTTTGGCAAACACAAACCAAAGAGGCACACCCTAATATGGAAAACCGTAATTTTTATGAAATTCTCGGCATTTCGGCGGATGCGGACATTGCAGAAATCAGAAAAGCCTATCGCGATTCGGCAATGAAATACCATCCCGATCGTAATCCCGGCAATCCCGAAGCGGAAGAGCGTTTTAAGGAAATCCGTCAGGCTTACGATACGCTGGTCGATCCCGAACGTCGGGCATGGTACGACGAGTCGCTCCGTGAATTCAGCGGTAAAGGCGGGCAGACCGCCAGCCAGCAGACCGGTGGCGAGCATACGGCGGAAGCGCCGCGCCAAGACGGCGACCGGACTTATGTGATGGCGATGTACGCTTTGTTTGCCTTGGCATTTGCGACCTTGGTAATGCCTGTTGCCGGCATCGTTTTGGCGTATGTAAAACGTGGCGATATGGGAGACTCGGTTTATAATAACCACGCAGACTATCTGATTAAAACCTTCTGGGGCGGTCTGGCGGGGTTTGTTTTGAGTAAAATCACCGCGTTTATCGGCATCGACTCTGTGTTGCTGTTTTTGGTATCGGTTTGGTTTGCTTACCGTCTGGCGGTAGGTTTCGTCAGACTGACGGACAACAAGCGTATGTCTTTGGATACTTGGTTCTAAGCGCAACCGCCCGCCTTGTTTTCAGACGACCTTCGCATCCCGGGGTCGTCTGAAATTTTTGTATGGGTCGTTTGCGGGAAACTAAATATCAAAACAGGACACCAAGAAAGTCGTCTGAAAATTTGTCCACGCATCCGACACATTCAATCAAAGGAAAAACATGATTTATTTATTGGCAAGCATACTGTGCAGCGTGTCTGTGTCGGTATTGCTCAAATTGGCGCGTAAGAACAAAATCGACGTCGCGCAGGCGGTGGCGGTGAACTACATCGTCGCAGTGGCGCTGACGGCTTGGGTGTTGAAACCCGATTTGAGCAATCCGAAAGCCTTTTTGCCGACTTGGTGGCTGTTTGGTGCGTTGGGCGTGCTGCTGCCTTCGGTGTTTGTGATTATGGGCAAGGCGGTCGATGCGGCGGGTATCGTCAAGTCTGATGCGGCGCAGCGTTTGTCTTTGATATTGCCGATTATTTCCGCGTTCGTTATTTTTGGCGAAGCGTTGACCGAAGGCAGGCTGATAGGCATCGTTTTGGCGTTTGTGGCTTTGTTCTGCCTGTTGTGGAAAGCTGACGGCGGCAAGAAATCGGGCGGATTGGGTACGCAAATCACGCTGCTTGCGGGCGTTTGGGCGGGCTACGGCATCATCGACATCCTCTTCAAACAGCTTGCCAAAAGCGGTACGGCGTTTTCCGGCAACCTTTTGGTCGCCTTCAGCCTCGCCGGTATTTTGATGTTCGGCTACCTTTTCTCCCAATCGACCAAATGGACGAAAGAAGGCATTATCGGCGGCATCGTCTTGGGCGGTTTGAATTTCGCCAACATCGTTACCTACATTACCGCCCACCAAATGATGAAAGACAATCCGACGTTGGTTTTCGCAGGCATGAACATCGGCGTCATCGTCTTGGGTACGCTGGTCGGCGCGATGGCGTTTAAAGAGAAAATCAGCAGCATCAACGCCGCAGGCATCAGCGTTGCCGTTTGCGCCATCGCCTGTTTGTTTTACTGGCCGCAGATACGGGGACTGGTCGGGATGTAAGCATGTAAAAGGTCGTCTGAAAAAGGTTTCAGACGACCTTTTACCTTTTGGGTGGGAGTGTTTTTCCTGCTTTGATAACAACGGCGCATTTGCAGCTAGACAACCCATGCAAAACGGTCTAATGTTCCGCCTGCATATGCACATTACTTGATAAACCAACGAATGAGAAGGTAAGAGAAATGACTGTCCGTATCGAACACGATTTGCTGGGCGACCGCGAAATCCCCGCCGAGGCGTATTGGGGCATCCATACTTTGCGCGCGGTGGAAAACTTTAAAATTTCCAATCAAAAAATTTCCGACGTGCCGCAGTTTGTCCGCAGCATGGTGATGGTGAAAAAAGCGACTGCGCAGGCAAACGGTGAGCTGGGCGCGGTGAAGCCCGAAATCGCCGCCGCCATCGAAAAGGCTTGCGATGAAGTGTTGCTTAAAGGCCGCTGCCTCGACCAATTCCCGTCCGACGTGTATCAGGGCGGCGCAGGGACTTCGGTCAACATGAACACCAACGAAGTCATCGCCAACCTTGCTTTGGAAGTGTTGGGCTACGAGAAAGGCCGCTACGACATCGTCAATCCGATGGACCATGTGAACGCCAGCCAGTCCACCAACGATGCGTATCCGACCGGCTTCAGGCTGGCGGTGTATTACAGTGTCGGCGAACTGCTGGAAAAACTGGCGTTGCTGAAAGACGCGTTTGCCGCCAAAGCCGATGAGTTTAAAGATGTTTTGAAAATGGGGCGCACCCAGCTTCAAGATGCCGTACCGATGACGGCGGGGCAGGAGTTTCAATCTTTCCAAGTGTTGCTGGAAGAAGAGATTTTGAATCTGGACCGCACGCGCGCCTTGTTGTTGGAAGTCAACTTGGGCGCAACCGCCATCGGCACGGGCGTGAACACGCCGAAAGGCTACGCGGCTTTGGCGGTGAAAAAATTGTCCGAAGTCAGCGGCTTGGATTGCAAACTGACCGAAAACCTGATTGAAGCGACTTCCGACTGCGGCGCGTATGTGATGGTACACGGCGCATTGAAACGCACGGCGGTGAAATTATCGAAAATCTGTAACGACTTGCGCCTCTTGTCGTCCGGCCCGCGCGCCGGTTTGAAAGAGATTAACCTGCCGGAAATGCAGGCAGGTTCGTCAATTATGCCCGCCAAAGTCAACCCCGTGATTCCCGAAGTGGTCAACCAAGTCTGCTTCAAAGTCATCGGCAACGACACCACCATCACCTTCGCCGCCGAAGCGGGGCAGTTGCAATTAAACGTGATGGAGCCGGTCATCGCGCAATGTATGTTTGAAACCATCTCTCTCTTGGGCAACGCTGCGGTAAACCTTGCCGAAAAATGCGTCAAAGGCATTACCGTCAACCGCGAAATCTGCGAACGCTATGTGTTCAACTCCATCGGCTTGGTCACTTACCTGAACCCGTATATCGGCCATGAAAACGGCGATTTGGTCGGCAAAATCTGCGCCCAAACCGGCAAAGGCGTGCGTGAAGTCGTACTCGAACGCGGCCTGTTGAGCGAAGTGGAACTTGACCGCATCCTGTCGCCCGAAAACCTGATGAACCCGCATTTGTAAGATAGGGCATAAAGAAAAGGTCGTCTGAAAACGGAATTGCCGTTTCAGACGACCTTTTTTTATAGTGGATTAAATTTAAGTCAGGACAAGACGACGAAGCCGCAGACAGTACAGATAGTACGGCAAGGTGAGGCAACGCCGTACTGGTTTAAAGTTAATCCACTATATTTGTTCAAATTCTTATTTCAACATCAAAATCGCAGCCACCGCCGCAGCCGTGACTACTAAGGCGGCAATCAGTTTGGTGGCGGAAGCAAATTTCAAGGCAACGGTTTGCCCCTCGATAGACTTGTAGCCGCTGATCATCGGGCGGATCAAATCTTTTTTCTTCAAAAACTTATACGCCAAGACCGTAACGATGTGTAAGCCTGCCAATGCCGCCAGTAGGTTGAAGAAATTAACATGGATTTTGCGCATCAGGCTGCCCGTGTTCGAGCTGACCAAATGATTCAGATAGCCGCTGTCGGTAAACGTGTTTTCATCGGCGGCAAACAAGCCCGTCGTCGCTTGCAGCAAAACCGCCGCAATCAGCGCGATGACCATCAGCGCGCCCAAAGGGTTGTGTCCGGGCTGCTCATTTTCCGTCAGGCTGCCTTGCAGGTAGCGGCGGATGGATGACGGGCCGCGCACGAATTGCGAAAACCGAGCCGTATCGCTGCCCCACAAGCCCCAACACAGGCGGAAGACAATCAGCCCCGCCACCAGCAGCCCGCAGCGCAAGTGCCAAACCAGCATTCCGCCGCCAGCCTGCGCGCTGTACCACATAAATCCGACCGACAAGACCAAGAGCCAGTGAAACAGGCGCGTTGGCAAATCCCAGACTTTGACTTTTTGTTTCATTAAATATTCCTTGTTGTGCGGTTGTAGTGTTCCTATACGGGGCGGTAGAATCGTGAAAACAACAGTCGATATAGTGGATTAACTTTAAACCAGTACGGCGTTGCCTCGCCTTGCCGTACTATCTGTACTGTCTTCGGCTTCGTCGCCTTGTCCTGATTTAAATTTAATCCACTATAAAAGACATCCTCTTTTCGCCACGCATCCGCTATTTTATCCCAAACTCAGGCAGATTGATGATGAACCCCCCGTCCTATAAGCTCCCCGATACGCCCGATTTTTTTCAGACGACCTCGCAATTTCCCGACGTATTCGCCCCACGCCAAGCGGAATCGCACAAAGGGACATACGGCACGCTCGCCGTCGTCGGCGGCGCATCGGGCATGAGCGGAGCCGTTGTTCTCGCTTCCACCGCCGCGATTTATCAAGGCAGCGGCAAAGTGTGGGCGGGCTTCAATCAAACCGCCTTGCCCTTCGCCGTCATCCCCGAACGCCCCGAAATCATGCTGGCAACTGCCGAAGACCTGCTGAAACGCAAGGACATCAGCGCATGGGCGGTCGGCTGCGGCATGGGTTTGGACGAAACCGCCGACTCAATCTTAAATACCGTGTTGACGCAAAATCAGGACGTGCCGCTGCTGCTCGATGCCGATGCACTGACTTTGCTGGCAAGGTCGCATCCCGAAACCCGCGAAGCCGCACAAAAACGCAGCAATCTGGTTCTGACCCCGCATCCCGCCGAAGCCGCCCGCCTGCTCGGTACATCCACCCAAGCCGTTCAGCAAAATAGAATGTCCGCCATCCAAACCATCAGCGCAACATTCCAAGCCGTAACCGTCTTAAAAGGACACCGCACACTGGTCGCCGCGCCCGACGGCACGGTCTATACCAACCCAAGCGGCAACGCCGGACTTGCCACCGCAGGCAGCGGCGACGTTTTAAGCGGCATCATCGGCAGCCTGCTCGCGCAAGGCATCCCGCCGTTCCAAGCCGCTTGCGCCGGCGTATGGCTGCACGGCGCGGCGGCGGATGTCATCAAACACTTGACAGGCGTAGAAACCGGTATGCTCGCAGGCGAAATCGCCCCTGCCGCCCGATGGTTGAGGAATCGGCTGATGACGGATAAAACAAAAATTTGAGCAGGAAGGAGGTCGTCTGAAAACAGAGATACAGCCTCCAAGTCGTTTTCAGACGCCCCTTTGCGATGTTCAATATCTGTGTAGGAATCCAAAAGCTCTTTGATGTTTCCTATGCAGATACTTCGGATAAATTGAAAAGGTAAACCATGCAGTCCAAATTTTTTAACCATCAAGGCGCAAGCCTGCACTACCAAATCGGCGGTAAGGAAACCGCCCCCGTCATGGTCTTGCTTCACGGCGGTTTTGGCTCGATTAGCGATTTTGAATCGCTGCTGCCGTGTTTATTGCAAAACTACCGCGTGATTGCCGTCGATACGCGCGGACACGGGCGCTCTACGCTCGGCACAGCCTCACTGACCTATGCCCAAGCCGCCGATGACGTGCGCCAAATCCTGCGCAGTGAAAGCGTGGAAAATTACAGTCTGTTCGGTTTTAGCGACGGCGGAATAACGGCTTACCGCCTTGGTGCGGAAGATGAAAATGTTGAGAAAATCATCACGGTAGGCGCAGAGTGGCATCAAAAACACTTGAGCGGCGTTCGAGAAATATTTGAAGCAGTCAATCTCGATTTCGTCAAAAAAAACCTATCTGGACAGCTTGCTGCCTATCAGGCAGACAATCCCGAACCGGATGTGGAAAAATGGGCAGCGGCATTGAGGACTATGTGGCTGGATGAAAGCGAAAGCGGTTATCCCAACGAAAGCGTCCGTGAAATCACAGCTAATGTCTTGGCAATACGCGGAGAAGCCGATTTTCTGCTTGCCTTTGATGATTGGGCAGAACTGAAAACCGAATTGCCCGATGTGCATCTGATGAATGTGCCGTTTGCAGCCCATGAAGCGATTAAAGAGCAGCCCGAAATCATTTGGGCGGCAGTACAGGCGTTTCAGGCATTGTAAAAGTCCGTATTGGATAAAGAGGTCGTCTGAAAACGGCTTTGGCAGGTTTGCCGAAATTGGTTTTCAGACGACCTGCCCATCCGTTTGAAATCCTCCCTCGTCCCGATTAAACTGCCGACTTGCTCTTTTTCCATCATCCTTATTTTATCCATCACACACCATGTCCAAACCGCTTATCATCCGCTGGCTTGCCGTCTGCCTGATACCCTTGGCGACGCTTGCCGTTTTCGCCGTCAATCCGCCTGAAGACGCGGCACAGCACTTAATCAACGGCATCATCCTTGCCTGCGAAGCGACGTTTCTGTTCAAATTCGTCCTTTTCGACACCATCAAGCATCATCTTAAGCAAGAGTTTGATTTGAAACGTCAAACCATGCTGCTGTTTATTCCAATCGTTTTGCTGATTGTGTATTTGTTCCACTATTTCGGCGCGTTTTAGTTTTGAAAAGGTCGTCTGAAACCGATTTCAGACGACCTCGAGTCTTTTATGAATACACACGCTTTTCCTGTTTGTTGGATTTTTTGCAACGTTATCGACAATTTCGGCGACATCGGCGTTTCCTTGCGGCTTGCCCGTGTTTTGCACCGTGAACTCGGTTGGCAGGTGCATTTGTGGACGGACGATGTGTCCGCCTTGCGTGCGCTTTGTCCCGATTTGCCCGACGTTCCCTGCGTTCATCAGGATATTCATGTCCGCACTTGGCATTCTGACGCGGCAGACATGGATACTGCGCCCGTTCCCGATGTCGTCATCGAAACTTTTGCCTGCGACCTGCCCGAAAATGTGTTGCACATCATCCGCCAACACAAGCCGATTTGGCTGAATTGGGAATATTTGAGCGCGGAAGAAAGCAATGAAAGGCTGCACCTGATGCCTTCACCGCAGGAGGGTGTTCAAAAATATTTTTGGTTTATGGGCTTCAGCGAAAAAAGCGGCGGGTTGATACGCGAACGCGATTACCGCGATGCCGTCCGTTTCGATACCAAAGCCTTGCGAGAGCGGCTGATGTTGCCCGAAAAAAATGCCCCCGAATGGCTGATTTTCGGCTATTGGAGCGATGTTTGGGCAAAATGGCTGGACATGTGGCAACAGGCAGGCAGCCCGATAACCCTGCTGCTGGCGGGGACGCAAATCATCGACAGCCTCAAACAAAGCGGCGTCATTCCGCAAAACGCCCTGCAAAACGACGGCGATGTTTTTCAGACGACCTCTGTCTGCCTCGTCAAAATCCCTTTCGTGCCGCAACAGGATTTCGACAAACTGTTGCACCTCGCCGACTGCACCGTGATACGCGGCGAAGACAGTTTCGTCCGCGCCCAGCTTGCCGGTAAACCCTTCTTTTGGCACATCTACCCGCAAGACGAGAATGTCCATCTCGACAAACTCCACGCCTTTTGGGATAAGGCACACGGCTTCTACACGCCCGAAACCGCCTCGGCACACCGCTGCCTTTCAGACGACCTCAACGGCGGAGAGGCATTATCCGCCACGCAGCGCCTTGAATGTTGGCAAATCCTGCAACAACACCAAAACGACTGGCGGCAAGGTGCGGAGGACTGGAGCCGTTATCTTTTCGAGCAGCCTTCCGCCCCCGAAAAACTCGCCGCCTTTATTTCAAAGCTTAAAAAAATACGCTAAAATAGCGCGTTTATTTACAACCGATTTGATTGGACAATACATGAAAACAGCACAAGAACTGCGCGCCGGCAACGTATTCATGGTCGGCAACGATCCTATGGTCGTTCAAAAAACCGAATACATCAAAGGCGGCCGCTCTTCCGCCAAAGTCAGCATGAAACTGAAAAACCTGCTGACCGGTGCCGCTTCCGAAACCATTTACAAAGCCGACGACAAATTCGACGTCGTCATCCTGTCTCGCAAAAACTGTACTTACAGCTACTTTGCCGACCCTATGTACGTCTTCATGGACGAAGAATTCAACCAATACGAAATCGAAGCCGACAACATCGGCGACGCGTTGAAATTCATCGTTGACGGCATGGAAGACCAATGCGAAGTAACCTTCTACGAAGGCAACCCCATTTCTGTCGAGCTGCCCACCATCATCGTACGCGAAGTTGAATACACTGAGCCTGCCGTTAAAGGCGATACTTCCGGCAAAGTGATGAAAACCGCGCGTCTGGTCGGCGGCACTGAAATCCAAGTGATGTCTTACATCGAAAACGGCGACAAAGTCGAAATCGATACCCGTACCGGCGAATTCCGCAAACGCGCTTAAGCATCAGCTTCGGTTCAAGATAAAAGGTCGTCTGAAAAGTTTCAGACGACCTTTTGCCATCTCAGCGTGTTAAGTCAAGGCGCGAATCTTAAATAAGATGGGACAATGTTTCCTTTGAATCTGAACGCAGCATCATCGTTGCGAATACCAAGCCGCCGTGTAATACGAATGATGCAGAGAGTCGTCTGAAAACGGAAAAGGGGGTATCAAGGCTGTTTTCAGACGACCTTTACTTGATGGATGGGGGTACGGCTTCCTTTATCCGTTTCGGAATAAGCAATATAAAAAAGTATTCTTTGTGTTTGCCGCAATTTCACTTAGAATGCGGCTCTTGCACACTTTTTCTTCAGGAGAGGATTATGTTGAAAAAATTCGTACTCGGCGGCATGACCGCATTGGTTTTGGCAGCCTGCGGCGGAGAGGGCGGCAGTGCGTCTTCTTCTGCTCCCGCCCAATCTGCCAACGCTTCCGGTTCTTTAATTGAGCGCATCAACAATAAAGGGACGATTACCGTCGGCACCGAAGGCACTTACGCGCCGTTTACCTACCACGACAAAGACGGCAAGCTGACCGGTTACGATGTGGAAGTTACCCGCGCCGTTGCTGACAAACTGGGCGTAAAAGTCGAATTTAAAGAAACACAATGGGATTCGATGATGGCGGGTTTGAAGGCGGGACGTTTCGACGTGGTGGCAAACCAAGTCGGTCTGACCAGCCCCGAACGCCAAGCGACATTCGACAAATCCGAACCTTACAGCTGGAGCGGTGCGGTTTTGGTTGCGCGCAAAGACAGCAACATCAAATCCATTGACGACATCAAAGGCGTCAAAACCGCGCAGTCCCTGACCAGCAATTACGGCGAAAAAGCCAAAGCTGCGGGTGCGGAACTCGTACCGGTGGACGGTTTGGCGCAATCGCTGACCCTGATTGAACAAAAACGCGCCGATGCAACTTTGAACGATGAATTGGCAGTTTTAGACTATCTGAAGAAAAACCCGAATGCCGGCGTGAAAATCGTTTGGTCTGCGCCTGCCGATGAAAAAGTCGGTTCCGGCTTGATTGTCAATAAAGGCAATGACGAAGTCGTGGCAAAATTCAGCACGGCAATCAACGAGCTGAAAGCCGACGGCACGCTGAAAAAACTGGGCGAACAATTCTTCGGAAAAGACATCAGTGTTAAATAATTTTCTTGCTTCGCTGCCGTTTATGACGGAAACACGCGCCGATATGATTGTCAGCGCGTTTTTGCCTATGGTCAAAGCCGGTTTTATGGTCTCGCTGCCGCTGGCGGTGGCGTCGTTCCTGATCGGGATGGTGATTGCCATCGCCGTGGCTTTGGTACGGATTATGCCTTCGGGCGGCATCGTGCGGAAAATCCTGCTGAAACTGGTGGAAACTTATATTTCCATCATCAGGGGGACGCCGCTGTTGGTGCAGCTTGTGATTGTGTTTTACGGGCTGCCGTCCGTCGGTATTTTCATCGATCCGATTCCTGCCGCCATCATCGGCTTCTCGCTCAATGTCGGCGCATATGCTTCCGAGACCATACGCGCGGCGATTTTGTCCGTGCCTAAAGGGCAGTGGGAGGCGGGTTTCTCCATCGGCATGACCTATATGCAGACTTTCCGCCGCATCGTCGCGCCGCAGGCATTCCGTGTCGCCGTGCCGCCTTTGAGCAACGAATTTATCGGCTTGTTTAAAAACACCTCGCTCGCAGCGGTGGTGACGGTAACGGAATTGTTCCGCGTCGCGCAGGAAACGGCAAACCGTACCTACGACTTCCTGCCCGTCTATATCGAAGCCGCTTTGGTTTATTGGTGTTTCTGCAAGGTTCTGTTCCTGATTCAGGCGCGCTTGGAAAAACGCTTCGACCGCTATGTCGCCAAATAAGGGGAAGCCATGATTAAAATCCGTAATATCCGCAAAACCTTCGGCGAAAACACCATTTTGCGCGGCATCGATTTGGATGTGGGCAAAGGGCAGGTGGTCGTCATCCTCGGACCTTCCGGCTCGGGTAAAACGACGTTTCTGCGCTGCTTAAACGCGCTGGAAATGCCTGAAGACGGACAAATCGAGTTTGACAACGAGCGACCGCTGAAAATCGATTTTTCCAAGAAACCGTCGAAGCACGACATCTTGGCTCTGCGCCGCAAATCCGGCATGGTGTTCCAGCAATACAACCTCTTCCCGCACAAAACCGCGTTGGAAAACGTGATGGAAGGTCCGGTTGCCGTACAAGGCAAGCCTGCTGCCCAAGCGCGCGAAGAAGCGCTGAAATTGCTGGAAAAAGTCGGATTGGGCGACAAGGTTAACCTTTATCCCTACCAGCTTTCCGGCGGTCAGCAACAGCGCGTCGGCATCGCCCGCGCATTGGCGATTCAGCCCGAGCTGATGTTGTTTGACGAACCCACTTCCGCGCTGGATCCCGAATTGGTGCAAGACGTATTGAACGCCATGAAGGAATTGGCGCAGGAAGGCTGGACGATGGTTGTCGTGACCCACGAAATCAAGTTTGCGCTGGAAGTTGCCACTACCGTCGTCGTCATGGACGGCGGCGTCATCGTAGAGCAGGGCAGTCCGAAAGAGTTGTTCGACCACCCTAAACATGAGCGCACGCGGAAATTTCTGCAACAAATCCGTAAGGATTCGGCAGATTATCGACATTAAGCCGTTTCGTTACATCAAAGGTCGTCTGAAAACGGATATAGCGGGTTTCGCTAAAACATCCGCCGTTTTCAGACGACCTTTTTTCATCATGAATTGACATTGAAACGCTACGGCATCAACGAACGGCGACATAATGCTGTTTTCACTATAAAATACCGCCTTTCCCATTTTCCCGCCCGTCCCTTACCATCATGATTGAAATCAAGAACCTCACCCTGCAACGCGGTTTGAAAGTCCTGCTCGACAAAGCCAACGCTACCGTCAATCCCGGTCAGCGCGTCGGTTTGATCGGTAAAAACGGTACGGGCAAATCCAGCCTGTTTGCCTTAATCAAGGGTGAAATCACTCAGGACGGCGGCGATATTTCGATTCCGAAAAATTGGCGGATGGCTTCCGTTTCCCAAGAAACGCCCGACTTGGACATCTCCGCGTTGGACTACGTTTTGCAGGGCGATGCCGAGTTGCAGGCTTTTCAGACGACCTTGGCGCAGGCGGAAGCGCAAAATGACGGCATGAAGCAGGCGGAATATCATGCCAAATTGGAAGAAATCGATGCTTATACCGCGCCGGCCCGTGCGGCGAAATTGTTGAACGGACTGGGTTTTTCTCAAGAAGAACACAGCCGTCCCGTCAAATCCTTTTCAGGCGGCTGGCGTATGCGCCTGAATCTTGCGCAAGCCCTGATTTGCCGCGCCGATTTGCTATTGCTTGACGAACCGACCAATCACTTGGATCTGGAAACCGTCTTGTGGCTGGAAAACCACCTTGCCTCTTTACCCTGCACGCAAATCATCATTTCCCACGACCGTGACTTCCTCAATGCGGCCACCACCCAAACCATCGAATTGTCCCAGCAAAAGCTCACGCAATACGGCGGCAATTACGATTTTTACCAAAACGAACGCGCGCAACGCCTGGCGCAGCAACAAGCCGCCTATGTCAAACAGCAGGCGCAAATCAAACATCTGCAATCCTTTATCGACCGCTTCAAAGCCAAAGCCACCAAAGCCGTTCAAGCGCAAAGCCGCATGAAGGCGTTGGCGAAGCTCGAGCGCATCGCTCCCGCGCATTTGGACAGCGAGTTTTCCTTTGAGTTTTACAATCCCGACCATCTGCCCAATCCCTTGCTGAAGCTGGAGCACGCTGATTTGGGTTACGAAGGAAAAACCGTTTTGCACGACATTACCCTATCGCTGGAGAGCGGCGCACGTTACGGGTTATTGGGTGTTAATGGCAGCGGTAAGTCTACGTTTATCAAAGCTTTGGCAGGCAAAATCGATTTGCTTTCCGGCAGCATCATCCGTTCCGAAAAACTCAATATCGGCTATTTCGCCCAACACCAACTCGACACCATCCGCGCCGACCAAAGCCCTGTTTGGCACATTCAGCAGCTTTCTCCCGAAGTGCGCGAACAAGAAATCCGAAATTTCCTCGGCGGCTTCAACTTTGTCGGCGATATGGCGTTGCAGAAAACCGAACCCTTTTCGGGCGGAGAAAAAGCCCGCCTCGCCCTTGCCATGATTATCTGGCAAAAACCGAATTTGCTGCTGCTTGACGAGCCGACCAACCATTTGGACTTGGATATGCGCCACGCTCTGACGCTCGCGCTGCAAAGTTTCCAAGGCGCCTTAATCGTCGTATCGCACGACCGCAGCCTGCTTGAAGCCACTACCGACAGCTTCCTCCTGATTGACAAAGGTCGTCTGAAAAACTTTGACGGCGATTTAAACGATTATCGTCAATGGCGGTTGGCGCAGGAAAACGCCACAGCCGCGCCTGCCGCTTCCGCGCAAAGCCAAAACCGCAAAGATACCAAGCGTATCGAAGCACAAATCCGTCAAGAAAAAGCCCGACGCGGCAAGCCGATACAGCGGAAAATCGACAAAGCCGAAAAAGAAATGGCGCAGCTTTCCGAAATTCAAACAGCATGTGAAACATTTTTGGCACAAGAAGAAGCCTATTCGGACGAAAATAAAACAAAATTACAACAAACCCTCACACAATTAACAGAAATTAAAGTAAAATTAACACAAATAGAAGAAAACTGGCTTTTGTGGCAGGAAGAGCTAGAGCAAATCCTGACGGAAATCGACGCAGAATTTACACAACTATAAATACTTCGCAGCGAGGGTTTCCGTACTTGCCTTCAGAAGCCGCTAAAAAAATACAGTTCGGCATGGTCATTTCAGACCGTCGGACTGTATATAGTGGATTAACTTTAAATCAGGACAAGGCGACGAAGCCGCAGACAGTGCAGATAGTACGGAACCGATTCACTTGGTGCTTCAGCACCTTAGA
>CAUOMQ010000004.1:0-39174 GCA_963456805.1 uncultured Neisseria sp.
TGTACTGTCTGCGGCTTCGTCGCCTTGTCCTGATTTAAAGTTAATCCACTATACCTTATCCGCCAGCTTCAAAACATCTTTTTCATGGCTTTCTGAATAAGGTCGAGTTGTTTTTTATATTCGCGGCAATGGGGGCATATCAGCAGGTGGCTGCCCAGAAAAACGCGTTCGGGAACGGTCAGGCGGGTTTCGTCCTGTTTTTTGGAGAGCAGGTAGGCAGTTTTGCGGCATTTGTTCATCGTGTTTTCCTAACGGGCTTAACCGGCATGTTCTGCATTGCCGAACCATTTGATTTGCAGGCATTGGCGCAGGGTTTCGCGGGCGCGGTGCATGATGGTGTGGTAGTTGGACATACTGATGCCGCATTGCTCGCGGATTTCGTCGGATGAGAAGCCGAGGATTTCCTTCATGGTAAATACGCGGGCGGTGTTTTCGGGCATTTGGTAGAGGCAGGTTTGCAGGATTTCACGAAACTCTTTGTTGTCCAACGTTTTTTCGGGCGAGGCCCAAGTTTGCGGATGGCCGTCCTCCGTCCAATGCCCGTCTGATGCAAACCGTTCTTCAAAGGCTTCGTCCAACATTTCTTCCGCAGGCGTGGCGAATACTTCGCGCTGCCGTTTGATCTGGCGCAGGCAGTCGGTGATTTTGTTTTTCAGAATGGCAAACAACCAGCTGCCCACTTGTGCATCTCCTTTGAAACCTTCGGCAGCACGGTAGGCGGAAAGCATGGTTTCCTGCACAAGGTCTTCCGCCAAATCGGGGCGGTCGGGCAACTGGATGCGGGCGAAACGCAGGAGCAGCTTGCGGGATTCGGCAAGCTCGGCGTCAGTCAATTCGGGTAGGGACATAATGTATCAGCATTGAATGAATTATGGCTGTGAACTTCTGATTTTACGCTGATACTGAGCATTCGTGTTATCAAATACATAAATGATTGACGTAGCTTTTTTGTTTCTCAGTAACTGGTTACGCGTTTCCAGACGACCTGCCAAACCTTTTAGCGGATCTTTACCCCCAATATAAAAAAGGTCGTCTGAAAACGACAAAGACCGCCGATATTTCGATTTCTTCCCCATCTTTACCTTTTCCTTCGGAAAGAGGGGAATGCGATAGTGCCTTTATAGGAATTTCCTGCCCACTACGTCAATTCGATCATTTCAGACGACCTCGGCTGATGCGACAACCAAAATGCCTTGTTCCAGCCAGCCCGACCATTTTTGCGTTAAGGCATCCTGCCAGCCGTTTTCAGACGACATGAACTCTGCCAGCATGGTTTGCAGACCGTTTAGGGAGGCGGGCGTGTCTGCCAGCGTTTCCAGCAATAATGCGTCGAAATCGTCGAGGGTTTGGTACATCACGTCGTCTTCGCTGTCTCGCCACACCAAAACGGCGGTTTCCGCCACCTGCAATTCGTCGGTAACATCGTAGTGGTAACGGCGGACGAAGGCGGCGGGAGAAAGGGTGTATGCCAAATCGTCTGAATCGGCGGGCGAGGCTTGGCTGTCGGTTTGGGCGACTTCGGCGAGCAGTTGGGTGTGTTCAAAGTCCATCAGTGCCAAGAGGTCGTCTGAAAGCGGCAGGCTTTGGCAGTATTGGAGGAACTCTCCGGCAATTTCTTGAAAATAAGGGGTTTGGGCGCGCGCGTCTCGGATGAAGCCTTCTTTCAGACGACCCCATTCTCCGCTGTCGAGATACTGCTGCGTTTCGGTATAACAGCGGTCAATGAAGCTATGAATATTGTTGCGTATCAGGCGGATATAGACGTTCAGGCGCTCTTGCGGCAAGCCGGCGGCGGCTTCTCCCTCGCGTATGGCTTGGGCAAAGCGTTGTTGGTATTGGGCGGAGGTTTCAGGCTGCACGGCGGTATTCCTTTCCGGCGCGCGTTTGATATTCGGCGATTTTGGCGACTTCGGCTTCGAGTTCGGCAAAAGGCGGGAAATTGAAATCGCGTTCCAACAGGGTGGGCGGGATGGTCGGCAGCTTGGTATAGGCGAGTTCGAGCAAGTCCCAAACGGTCGGTAAAACCGCCGCGCCGTGGGTATCAATCAAAAGCTCGGGGGTTTCGACGTCGTGTCCGGCGATGTGGATGTAACACACGCGCTCTGCGTCAACGTTTTCTAAAAAAGCCTCTGGCGACAACAGTCCGTGATTGACGGCGTTGACGTAGATATTGTTCACATCGAGATGAATGCCGCAGTCGGCCTCGCGTGCAACGGCGTTGAGGAACTCGACTTCGTTCATTTCGGCAAGCGGGGAATGCAGGTAGTAGGAGGTGTTTTCTACGGCGATGCGGCAGCCCAACCGGTCTTGCACTTCGCGGATACGCCGCGCGGTATGCCGCACCATTTCTTCAGTGAAGGGCAGCGGCAACAGGTCGTAGAGATGGCCGCCGTCGTGGCAGTAGCTCAAATGGTCGGAGAAAAACGTGCAATCGTAACGGCGCATCATTTCTTTGATGCCGTCTATCAAGGCGGTATCCAGCGGGGCTTGTCCGCCCAACGACATGGATAATCCGTGCAACGTCAGCGGCAGCCGTTCCGCCACGCGGTCAAACTGTTTGCGCGCCCTACCGCCCATTTTCAGCCAGTTTTCGGGTGCGGCTTCGATAAAGTGTATCGGGCTGTCGTCTGAAAGCGAGAGGAAGTCTTCCGCCAAGTCGCGGCGGTAGCCTAAGCCTGCGTGTTGAATCATGATGTTGCTCCGTTTTGGATGGTATTCCGACGGTTTTGGTACGAAATTGCTGTCAAAATCAGATAAAAAGCCGCATTTATCAATAAAATGCGGCTTTTTGTTCTAAATTATTTAGAACCGCATTTGCCTTCGCCGCATTTGCCTTCAACTGCTTTAGCTTTGGCTTTTGCTGCTTTGGCGTTTTTAGCGGGGGCTTTTTTCACGGTTGAACCGCATTTACCCTCGCCACATTTGCCTTCGCCTGCTTTAGAAGCAGCGGCACCGCATGAACCTTCGGCAGCTTTAGCCGCACCGCAAGAGCCTTGGGCAGATTTTTGAACGCCTGCTTTGCTGCTTACCGGTTTGTCAGCAGCAACAACGCCGGCAGCCAAAGACAAAGACAAAGCACCTGCAAGGGCAGCGGCTACATTTTTTTTCATATTGATTTCCTTTTCAAAGTATCAAGTTAAACAGATTAAGAATTTGAGTTGGCGCGTTTAAAGTCCGCTCCACGACCTTTTTTATTGATTTCCGACGCGGCATTTCGGGCAAAAACGTTTTTTCAACAACGCATCCAACGATAAACAGCCCGCGCCTTGAAGCAGAATCGGGATTAAAACCACGATATAAATCAAAGCCATTTTATAGCCGTTGTCGCAGACATTATAACCCGCACCCGCATGGACTGCTGCCCACGCCACTGCCGTTACAATGATCAACCCTAAGGCGGACAGGCGGGTTGCCAATCCTAAAAGCAGCAAAACCGGAAAAACCAGCTCCGCCCACATCGCCAAGTTCCAATTCACGCTGTCGGGCAGCAAATTGAACGGAAAGGGGAATTGGTCATTGATTTCGGCAAACCAGTTTTCGCCGCTCCATTTCTGCATACCTGATTCCCAAAATTCGTAAGCGGCAAACAGGCGCAAAGCCAATAAACCTAAAGCCGATTGCCACGGGGCTGTCGTATTCATTTTCATGATAACCGTTTCATAAAATCATTTCATGCCCGATTAGACGCGGCAGTCTGAAAATGCTTACAAGCGAATTGAAAAAATTTTGTTTGTTATTGTTTTATAATGATATTAATATTCAGAAGGTCGTCTGAAAACCTTTATACAGGGTTTTCAGACGACCTTTTTCTGTGTCTTTTTAACGGTCAATCCGCCGTGCAGATTTCTATGATTTCTTCGCCGTATTGCTCCAACCATTCCCCGCTCACGCCCTCTATTTTAGAAAGTGCTGTCAAAGTTTGCGGCCGGGCTTTGGCGATGGCACGTAAAGTCTGTTTTTTGGCGACGGCATGCATCTCTCCGCCTTCATATCGGGCGGTATCGAGACACCATTGGAACAGGCGGCGGGCAAGCTGGCGTTCTGCCTGTTTCGGCTCGGAAAGCCCGTCTGCGTAGGGGCGGCAGATGTCGAGTATTGCCTGCCCGTATTGGGCAATTCTTTCGCTGCCTATGCCGTAGATACCGAGCAAATCGGCTTCTTCGGCGGGCGTGAAGACGACAAGGTCGGTCAGGCTGATGTTGGAAAGGACTTTGCCCAAGGCGCATTGTCCGGCGGCTGCCTGCTCGGCACGCCAGGTTTCAAGCTTTTGCTGTAATTGCTGTTCGCGCTCGGTTTGGGGGGTGAATAGGGGTTCTTCGTTGCTCGTTTGCCCGCTTTGGTTTTCGGCTGCGTTCCCGCAGACCTTGAGGATGTCGATGCCGAATTTGTTGATTTTCGCTTCACCCAAACCGTAGATTTGGTGCAAATCTTCCAGCGTTTGCGGCATTTTTTCGACGATGTCGCGCAGGGTTTTGTCGCCGCAGACGACGTAAGCAGGGACTTCTTCGGCATGGGCGCGCTGCTGCCGCCAATGCCGCAATGCCTGCCATAGGCGTTCTTCGCGTTCGGTACGCAGCCAGTTGTCTTTTGGCTTTTGAGTGGCGGCTTTTTCGCGGCGCAGCGGGCGCAACATGACTTCGGTTTCGCCTTTGAGGACTTTTTTTGCGGCTTCAGTCAGTTGCAATGCCTGATATTGGGCGACGTTGACAGTGAGGTAGCCGAGGCTGATACACTGGCGGATGACGCTGCGCCATTCTTTGTCGGTTTGCCCGCTGCCGATGCCGAAGGTGGAGAGTTTATCGTGGCCGTTGCGCCGTATCCAGTCATCGCTTTTACCGCGCAGCAGGTTGATGATATAGCCGGCGGCAAAGCGTTGTCCGGCGCGATACACGCAACTGAGAAGCTTTTGTACGAGGACGGTGCCGTCGAAGCGTACGGGCGGATGCAGGCAGTTGTCGCAATGGCCGCAAGGGGCGGACTCTTCGCCGAAATGTTTGAGCAGGAGGACGCGGCGGCAGGCGGCGGTTTCGCAGACGGAAAGCATGGCATCGAGCTTCTGCATTTCGATTTGTTTCTGCACTTCGTCGCTGTTGCCTTCGGCGATGCGCTCGCGCAGCAATACCCAGTCGTTCAGACCGTAACACAGCCAACTCACGGCAGGCAGCCCGTCCCGCCCAGCTCGGCCGGATTCTTGGTAGAAATGTTCGATGCTTTGGGGCATATCGAGATGGGCGACGAAGCGCACGTCCGGTTTGTCTATGCCCATACCGAAGGCAACGGTGGCGACGACGATAATGTTGTCTTCTCGGGTAAAACGGCGTTGGTTTGCTTCGCGCACTTCCATGCTCAAGCCGGCATGGTAGGGAATCGCGTCCAATCCGTTTTCACAGAGGAATTGGGCGATGTCTTCGACTTTTTTGCGACTGAGGCAATAGACGATGCCGCTTTGCCCTTCCATTTCTTTGCGGATGAAGTCGAGAAGCTGCTTTTTGCCGTTGTTTTTTTCGATAACCTGATAATAGATATTCGGGCGGTCAAAGCTGGAGATGAATTCGGGCGCATCTTCGAGATGGAGGAAATGTTTGATGTCGGCGCGGGTCGCCGCATCGGCGGTCGCGGTCAGGGCAATGCGCGGCACTTGCGGATAGCGTTCGGCAAGCAGCCCTAATTGCTGGTATTCGGGGCGGAAATCGTGTCCCCATTGGCTGACGCAATGCGCCTCGTCTATGGCGAAAAGGCTGATGGTTTGCTGATCGAGAAAACGCAGAAAACGGTCGGTAACGAGCCGCTCCGGTGCGACGTAGAGCAGTTTCAGACGACCTTGGGTGAGTTTGTCCGCCACTTCGCGGGCTTCTTCCACCGTTGTGCTGCTGTTGACCGCTGCTGCTTCTATGCCTGCGGCGTGCAGGCTCGCCACTTGGTCGTTCATCAGAGCAATCAGCGGCGAAACGACGATGGCGACGCCTTCGCGCATCAGCGCGGGAATTTGGTAACACAACGACTTGCCCCCGCCCGTCGGCATCAATACCATCAGGCTCCCGCCGCCTGCCAATGTATTGACGATAGCCTCCTGCTTGCCGCGAAATTCGGGATAGCCGAATACTTCGTGCAAAATCTGTTGGGCGGAAGGCTGGGGCATGATGGTTCCGTAGGAAGGGAAAAGCGTTATTTTAGCGGTTTTAGACACTGCCTGCATGAGGGATATTTGAGTTATCCACATGGGGTCGTCTGAAAACGGATTATGCTTGGTTGGGTATCGTGGATTGATTTGTGATTGGACAAGATGGCGGAACTGCCGACAATACGGGTGTAGGAAACTGGTTTACTCAATGCGTTACCGTTCTTTTTAATCTCAGGCGAAGCGGCGGCATACCGGTTTCCAGTCAATCGACTAGAAAATCTGTTTTCAGACGACCTTTTCATTTTTTGGCGGTTTTAAGACTTTGCAAAGCCGATTTACTGCCCCGCCGTCTTCGCGCATAATACGGCAGTCTAATAATTTATCCTAAGCAACCAAAACTTATGAACATCAAACACTTTTCCCTTATTTCGACTTTATCGGCAGCCCTGCTCCTGAGCGCCTGTCAAACGACTACGACCACAAGCGGCGGCGTCAGCGGCAACTGGGACAACATCGGCACGATTTCCGACGGCAATATCAAAGTGGCGATTGATAAAAACAGCATCAAGAAAAACGGTACTTTGGTCACTTTCCGCGATAGAAAAACCGTATCGAAGATGAAAGAAGAACGTTTCGTCAATACGCCTGCCTACAAAACCGCCATTGGCGACTGGGAAATCCATTGCACCAACAAAACCTACCGCCTGACCGCTTTACAGCTCCTCGACGAACACGGCAAAGAAATTTCCAAACACAGCTACACCGCGACAAATATCCGCCCGATGAGCGTGATGAACGGTACGATTACCGAAAAACAATTTGAAGCCGTATGCGGCAGCAAGCTCTAATACTCAACTTATCTACATACTTATCCACAAGATAGTCAAATCAAAAGGTCGTCTGAAAACCATGAATATAGGGATTCAGACGACCTTTTTGGTTTTTTTGAGAAAGTTATATTCAGGATTATCCACATTTTCTCAAATGAGTGGTTTATCGGTTCAAAGCATAATTCCTAATCATCCTACCCATCCGATTTCTAACGCAAACGAACGCCCGTTTCCCCATCAATAATCTGGCTAGGCGACTTTTGTTTGCCGATTAAACCACCGACTACCCATACATCCCTTCCAAACTGCCTTCTCACTTCCCGCTCCGTCTTACACGCGCGTTTGCCTGCGCGGTTGCATGAAGTCGAAACCAAAGGCGTTTTCAAAGCCTGACACAAGCGGAGCGCACCTGCATGGGCAGGAACCCTGACCGCCAGTTTGCTGCGTCCTTTTCCGCGCAATGCGGGTAGAACGTCAGCAGCCGCAGGAAGCAGAAAGGTTTTAGGCGCAGGCCATTCGTTCCTGAGCATGGTTTGAATGTTTTCAGACGACCTCTGGAGCAGGGGCTGTAATTGCTCCAATTGGTTGCCAATGACAATCATACCTTTATGTTGCGGTCTTTTTTTCAGATGAATCAGTCGGTTGAGTGCTTTAGGCAAGGTCGGGATACAGCCTATGCCGTAGCAGGACTCGGTAGGATAGGCGACCAAGCCGCCTTTTTTAAGATGGGATTGCAGCTTGCGAAGCGTCGAAGCTGAAAGGATTCTGGGGAATAGCATGATAGGGAAGGTCGTCTGAAACATAATCATGTTTTCAGACGACCTGTTTCTTTGATTAACGGTTGATTGCTTTGTCGGCAATGTCTTTACGGTATTGCATGCCGTCAAAGCTGATTTTTTCCAATGCGCTATACGCCTTGGCTTTGGCTTGAGCTACATCGTCGCCCAATCCTACGACACACAATACGCGGCCACCGTTGGTCAATACGTCGCCTTTCTCGTTTGCCGTTGTGCCTGCATGGAAAACTTTGCCGATTTGATTGGCAGCATCCAGACCGGAAATAACATCGCCTTTTTTAGGCGTTTCGGGATAATTTTGCGCCGCCAGCACCACGCCTACGGCAGTTTGCGGGTTCCATTCCGCGGTTACGCTATCGAGTTTGCCGTCTATTGCGGCTTCGACCAAATCCGACAAGTCGCTGTTCAGACGGCTCATAATCGGCTGGGTTTCGGGATCGCCAAAACGGCAGTTAAACTCAATCGTATAGGGTGCGCCGCTTTGATCAATCATCAAACCTGCGTACAGGAAGCCGGTGAACTCATGCCCTTCCGCTTTCATACCCGCCACGGTCGGCAAAATAATCTCGTTCATCGCGCGCTCGTACACGGCGGGCGTTACCACAGGCGCGGGACTGTACGCGCCCATACCGCCCGTATTCGGGCCTTTATCGCCGTCTAAAAGACGCTTGTGGTCTTGGCTAGTCGCCATAGGCAATACATGATTGCCATCGACCATGACGATAAAGCTCGCTTCTTCACCTTGCAGGAAATCTTCAATTACAACACGCGCGCCCGCATTACCCATTTTGTTGCCCAGCAACATATCGTCAATCGCAGCATGCGCTTCATCCAAAGTCATCGCCACAATCACGCCTTTACCTGCCGCCAAACCATCGGCTTTGATGACGATGGGCGCACCTTTCTGATTGACGTAATCGTGTGCAGCATCGGCATTTTCAAAGGTTTGATATTGCGCGGTTGGAATGTTGTATTTCGCCATAAATGCTTTGGCAAAATCTTTAGAACTTTCCAGCTGCGCCGCATATTGTGTCGGGCCAAATATTTTCAGCCCTGCGGCACGAAAATCATCCACAATACCCGCCGCCAAGGGCGCTTCAGGTCCGACGACGGTAAAAGCAATATTTTCTTTACGGCAGAATTCAATCAAATCCTGATGCGCAGTCAAGACGATATTTTGCAACTTGGGTTCAATCGCCGTACCGGCATTACCGGGCGCAACAAATACTGTTTTCACTTTAGGCGACTGCGCCAATTTCCAAGCCAGCGCGTGTTCGCGACCGCCATTACCGATAACCAGCAGTTTCATGCCATCTCCTTGACAAATATGTACTTTTAACGAAAACTCGATACAAGGGGACTTTTGTCCCATTTGAAGAAATTTTGGTGGAATCAAACAAAAGACCGCTTCATTCCACTCTGCAACCTATTTGACTTATCCACGAAATTAAAAAAGGACAAGCAACCATGCAAAAACGTATTGATGAAATCCAAAGCAAATACCGCGAATGGTGTCATCTACTACCGCAATTGGAAGAAGACATCCGGCGTTGGAAACATGCCGTCGCTTTGATTCGCGATATGGACAATTTTTATACCCACGAATATCAGGCTTGCCATCGGGCTATTGAAGATGGAGCGGAGGTGGATTTGCGCACAGAAGGCGAATACAGCATTATGAGCGAAGATGCCTTATGGAACGCGCTGGGCGAATTCCATCAATTGGCTTGGCTATATTTGCGCTCCAGCGTCGATGCCTTGGACAGATATACGCAAGAAGATTAATCAGCAAAGAGGTCGTCTGAAATACCATCACAAAGCATTTCAGACGACCTTTCATTCAAAAGGCTTTTCCGTATTTACTTCAATCTGCCGAGTATTCTTCCAAGCCAAAACACAGGCCTCATAATTTGCCAACGACAAATTTACCGTCAATCGGCAATCCAACTGTAAATCCTGCTCCAATATATCCGCCTGATATTGTTTGGCAATGCGTATCGCTTCGTTCAAAAACGGATATTCACATTTCAGCCAAACGGTTTTTTCAATATTCTTTTCAACTACTTCCGCAACTGCCAACGCCTGAGCCGTTGCCTCTTTATACGCATGTATCAGGCCGGGAACACCCAATAAAGTACCGCCGAAATAGCGGACGACCACGACCAAAACATCGGTTACGCCCACCGAATCAATCTGCCCTAAAATCGGCCGACCCGCACTTCCTGACGGTTCTCCATCATCGTTGGCACGGAATTGCGTACCATCCACACCCAGACGATAGGCATAGCACCAATGCCGCGCTTTATGATGTTCTTCCTTTAACGGATCGAGATATTTTTTCACATCAGCCAACGTCCGAATCGGATAGGCAAATGCAATAAAACGGCTGCCTTTATCTTTAAACTCAGCCTGTGTCGGGGAAGTAATGGTTTTATAAGTCGTAATCATGCTGAAATGTTTTCAGACGACCTCATTAACAACAAGGTCGTCTGAACGTTTCACGTGAAACATCAATTTTTCAATGCTTCTGTTAATTGCGGGACGATTTCAAATAAATCGCCTACCAATCCGTAATCGGCCATATTGAAAATCGGCGCATCAGCATCTTTGTTGATTGCGACAATGACTTTGCTGTCTTGCATACCGGCAACGTGTTGAATCGCACCTGAAATACCGATTGCAAAATAGAGTTGCGGCGCAACCACTTTACCGGTTTGTCCGACTTGCACGTCATTCGGCGCATATTCGGCATCAACTGCCGCACGGGATGCACCGATTGCCGCACCTAAAACATCCGCCAACGGTGTCAGCACTTCATTGAATTTTTCCGCACTACCCAACGCACGGCCACCGGAGACAATGACTTTTGCCTGAGTCAGCTCAGGACGATCGGAATGGGAAAGCTGACGGTTCACAAAACGGCTCAGGTTTTGAGCAGGGGTCGCTTCAACATTGATTGCTTCAGCGTTACCACCTTGCGCCGGTGCTGCATCAAAAGCCGTTGCACGGAAGGTCAGCACCAATTTTTCTGAATCGGCTTGTACGGTTTCAAATGCATTACCCGCATAAATGGGGCGCACAAAAGTCGTGTTATCCACAATCTCGGTCAAATCAGAAATTTGCGGTACGTCTAATAAGGCGGCTACGCGGGGCAGAAGGTTTTTACCGAATGTGGTTGCCGTTGCTGCAACATAGCGGTAATCCGCTGCCAATTTGACAACCAGCGGAGCCAGTTCTTCAGCCAAACCTTCGGCATAATGGGCAGCATCCGCAACCAAAACTTTTTCCACACCCGCTACTTGTTTCGCGGATTCTACTACGGCAGATGCGCCATTTCCGGCAACCAATAAATCGACTTTACCCAGTTTTGCAGCAGCGGTAACGGCATGCAAAGTGGCAGGATTCAACTGTTTGTTGTCGTGTTCAGCAATAATCAATACACTCATTTCAGTCTCCTCAAATCACTTTGGCTTCGTTTTTCAATTTTTCAACCAATTCGGCAACACTTGCTACTTTCACGCCTGCCTGACGCGCTTTAGGTTCGGCGAATTTCACCGTTTTCAGACGAGGTGAAATATCCGCAACCAAATCGGCAGGTGCCAGTTTTTCCAAAGGTTTTTTCTTTGCCGCCATAATATTGGGGAGTTTGACAAAGCGCGGCTCGTTCAAACGCAAATCCGCACTGATAACAGCAGGCAGTTTTAGTGCGATGGTTTCTTCGCCGCCATCGATTTCGCGCACAATCTGCACTTCGTCGCCTTCAATTTGTACTTTGGACGCGAACGTACCTTGTGCCGCATTCAGCAAAGCCGCCAGCATTTGTGCCACTTGGTTGGCATCATCATCAATCGCTTGTTTGCCCAAAAAGAAAATTTGTGGATTTTCTTTGTCCGCAACGGCTTTCAGCAACTTGGCAACTGCCAGCGGCTCCAATTTAGTATCGGTTTCAACATGAATTGCACGGTCGGCACCCATCGCCAAAGCTGTACGCAACGTTTCTTCGCATTTTTTCTCGCCCAAAGAAACCGCTACGATTTCGCTTACTTTTCCGGCTTCTTTCAAACGGACGGCTTCTTCCACAGCGATTTCGTCAAACGGATTCATCGACATTTTGACATTGCCGATATCCACATCCGAACCATCGGCTTTTACACGAACTTTGACGTTGTAGTCCACTACGCGCTTTACTGCGACCAGTGCTTTCATTGAATTCTCCTAAAAAGAACGTCGCTTTCACCATCCAGCGAAACCAAACCTTCTTCTCTATAAAATCAAATCCGTTTTTTCTTAAAAACGAATTCATTCAGAAATCTTTCAGATAATGATTGCCGATTATACCATTTTTAAAGCATTTACTCAGGCTGAAGGATATACATTCCTGTACTCAACAAACTGGAAAATGTCATGCCGCTATATCAGTTTCAGACGACCTTTGAGCCTTCATCAGCAGCCACACAATCCATCAACATTTGATAAACCAAATCCGCAGTCGGAATCTGCCCGATATTGCCCAAATTTTTTGCAACAGCCGAAACTTGAACGCCTGTTTTAATCGGATCAGTATCGGTATAAATACCGACCACAGGTTTTTCCAAAGCATTTGCCAAATGCAGCAAACCGGTATCCACACCGATAATTCCGACCGCGTGTTTCAGCAGATACGCCGCCTGCAATAAATTCATTTTATCGCACACAATGGCAAATGGCAGTCCGTCTGCAATTTGTCCGGCACGCGTTTTTTCAGTTTCATTTCCCCACGGCAGGTAAACATTGCATTGTTGTTCTTCATTCAGCTTTTGCAGCAACGCTCGCCAGTTTTCCACAGGCCATAACTTACTGTCCCGGCTGGTCGCATGCAAAGCCACATAATACGGCTGCTCCAAATTTTTCAGACGACCTGCTTCGGGAACGGTCAAGCCGAATACCTGCGTTTCCGGCATTGCATACCCAAATACTTGGGCGAACAGCTCACGATTGCGCCAAACAGCATTTTTCCCTTTCGGTACGGCGTATGTTTTCGCATACGCCAGCGCAGCCAGTCCCTCGCGCGCGCTGTTTTTATCCAAACCATAAATAGGGGATTTTGCCATTTTGGCGAAACAAGCGCTTTTAATCAGACCTTGACTGTCCAATACAAAATCAAATGCTTCCTGCCGCAAAGCCTGTTTCAGACGACCTATTTCCTGCCAAGTTTCTGCTTGAAAAAGATGTTTGCGCCACTGCCGCCATTTCATCACATGGATTTTTTTCACAAACGGATGCAGGCGCGCAATATCCGCAAATCCGGCTTCACACAACCAATGCAGTTCGACATCCGGGCATTGTCGCGCCAAATCTTCGATTGCGGGCAAAGTGTGAATTAAATCGCCCATACTGGACAAGCGGACAAGCAAAATTTTCATATTTAGAAAGGGGGTTTCACGTGAAACAATTTTAACTTATTGATTATTAATATATTTTTTAATTTCTTCAGCGTTTTTTAAAATCATTGCACCGGCAGAATGCATTTCCTGCCATGCCGTTTCGATGGTTTCCGGCGCAATGCCCCGACAAGCCGCTTCATTGACGATAACCTGCCAATTGCCGCCTTTGAGCAACTGCAAAACCGTTGTTTTCACACAATAATCCGTAGCCAACCCACCGACAATGACCGTATCCGTATTTTGACAACGCAGCCATTCAATCAGCCCTGTGCTCAGTTTTTCCTCAATATCATGAAAACACGCGCCATAAGGATGCAATTCAGGATCAACGCCTTTCCAAACGCAATAATCGTATTCCTTAGCAGAAGGCAGTCCGTCCAACAATTCATAGCCGCGCGTACCGACCATCGCATGAGCCACCCAAGTCAAATCCGCATCGGGCAAACCTGTCGGCTTTAACATATCAACAGGGTTATCCACAAGCCATTTCGCTGCCGCATGATGCGCATCTTTCGTCATCACGCGCAAATCCGCCAAAGCGGCTTGGGCATTCAACTCTTCGACAATCAAATGCCCCTCGTTTACAGGCAGCTCTTTAGGACACAAAGGCGTAAAAGTTTTTTGTGCATCAACATCAATGGAAACAATCATCTCATCATTTCAAAGCGATTAAAATGCCCTGTATTATAACAAATTACTGCCCAAAAGCGGTAAAACCGGCTGTGATAAGATAACGTTTTTCCGAAAAACTTGTCCACAATCCTCATGACTTACACCATTGTCACCATCGCTACCGCCCGCTCGCCCTACAAACAGAAATTCGGCGTCGCCCGTCAGCCCGGCTTGGTTCCCGCCGCAGAAGTCTGCATCGAGCTAAATCCCGAATTTACCGCAGACAGCGTACGCGGATTAGAACACTTCGACTATGTGTGGATAAGTTTTATCTTTCACGGCGTATTGGATGAAGGCTGGGCACAAATGGTGCGCCCGCCACGGCTCGGCAGTAAACAAAAAATGGGCGTATTCGCCACGCGCAGCCCCCACCGCCCCAATCATCTCGGACTGTCGCTCTTAAAACTCGAACGCATCGAAACCGGCAAACCCGTCCGCCTCTATTGCAGCGGCGCAGACCTGCTGGACGGCACACCAATTGTCGACATCAAACCCTACATCCCCTTTGTCGAATCCAAACCCAATGCCTCATCCGGCTTCGTCAGCGGCAAACCCGAAGAGCTTGAAGTCGTATGGCTTGAAAACATCGGCGCAGAAAATTTATCTGCCAGCACCCAAAACCTGATCAGCCAAAGCATAGCCCAAGACCCGCGCCCCGCCTATCAGAATATTCCCGAACGGATTTACGTCATGAATATTGCGGATTATGAAGTCAGGTTTCAAATCGAGGAAAACCGCGCGACGGTTATTGGGATAAGCCTTGTTTAAATTTTTAGTGTCCGCTCCCATTCAAAAAGGTCGTCTGAAAACCGAATTACACGGCGAAATATGGTTTTCAGACGACCTCTTCAAAAAATTGGCATAAAACTTGCATGAAATTCAACCGAGAAATTCACGTTTCACCCAAAATTTGATTAAACATCAAAAGAAACAACCAGTAACGCGATTTTACCCGTGCCAAACACACGCTTGCCTGAAGACGATATACCATTGCTTTCATTTATGTCCGTATGAAATTGTTACAAAGTGACAATAAATGTCAACAGAATGAAAACGGCGGCGCACGGATAACATCGAATCTTGACCATGCAACGGCGGCCTGATTGAAATTGCCGCCACTAAAAAGGATTAACCATGAAAACGTCCCGCATCGCCAAAACCGCCCTTTACCTCGCTGCCGCAGCCGTATTGTCCGCCTGCGCCGGCAAAAGCCACGTTAAAGCCGATGGAACGACGGACAACCCCGTCTTTCCGAAACCCTACTCCGTAACCTTCAACAAAAACCAAGGCACATTCCCTACAGCCGATGAACTCGAACAGATGAAACCGGGTCTGAGCAAAGACGACATCTACAAAATCCTCGGTCGTCCGCACTACGATGAAGGTATGTTCGGCGTGCGCGAATGGAACTATCTCTTCCACTTCCGCACCCCCGGAGTTCCCGCCAATCCCGATATCGGCTCCAACGTAGAAGGCATTACCACTTGCCAATACAAAGTCTTGTTCGACAAACACAAATACGCCCGCAGCTTCCATTGGAAAGCCGTCTTCCCGGAAGATGCCGTCTGCCCGCCCGTACAAGAAGTTGCCCCACAACCCGCGCCCGAACCTCAAATCATCATCCGCGAGGTTGCGCCTGAAACACCCCACCGCATCCGCAGATAATAGGAAACCATGTTGAAAAGAATCATCCTCGGCGTATCGCTGCTGGCAGGGCTGAACAGCTTTGCAGCAGCCGATGCCGCCAAAGAATACATGCAACGCAAAAAAGTCATCGTCAACACCGCCAAAGCCGAGCTGTGCTTTGCCGACGATGGCCAGTGCCACCCCGTACTCATCGGTAAAACCACGCCAAAAGGCAAATTCGACATGCAGTTGATGAAGACTTCCAAACCCGGCTACGGCGGCGAAGTCATCGGCTTCAAGCAGGAAAAAGACTTCCTCTTCGCCCTGCACCGCGTTTGGACGCTCAAACCTTCCGAACACCGCATGAAACGCATCGCCTCCGATGTCGTCTCCGACCGCATCATGACCAACGGTTGTATCAACGTAACCGACAAAGTGTACGACAAGCTGCGCAATTACTTCGTTTTGGAAGTGATTTGACGGGCTACTCCGCATAACAAGGATGCAGAAAGGTCGTTTGAAAACCCAAATCTCAGGGTTTTCAGACGACCTTTTTATAGTGGATTAACTTTAAATCAGAACAAGGCGACGAAGCCGCAGACAGTACAGATAGTACGGAACCGATTCACTTGGTGCTTCAGCACCTTAGAGAATCGTTCTCTTTGAGCTAAGGCGAGGCAACGCCGTACTGGTTTAAAGTTAATCCACTATATTTAATCAAAGCGAATCTTATTCAATGAACACTTTAGATAAACCAAATCCGTAGCGTGGGCTTTGCCCACGAATCCTACCGTTTAACCATTCGAATGGGGTGGTTGTCCTTGCATTTTATTTCGTGGGCAAAGCCCACGCTACACGTTGCTGCAACGGCAATCTGTCCCTTCCACCGTCCAGTGAGGGGAAGGTTAGGATGGGGACGGCTTTGTGGGTTTAGTCAAATCGAATTTGTACAGTTTGTAGAGCCACCCTCTCCCCAACCCTCTCCCGCCGGACGGGAGAGGGAGTAGATTGCAGGTAAAAACAAGGTCGTCTGAAAATTTTGAGATTTGAGTTTTGGAAAAACTCGTTCCCAATTTTTTCAGACGACTTCGTTTATTCAATCAATACAGGTTTTATTCAATTAATTTGGGATAAACCCAACCCGTAGCGTGGGCTTTGCCCACGAAATCTATCATTCAATAATCAAAATTAGACAACAGCCGAACCTGCTTTCATCTCGTGGGCAAAGCCACGCTACTCGTTGCTGCAACGGCAACCTGTCCCTTCCCCTGTCCTGCTGGGGAAGGTTAGAATGGGGGTGGCTTTATGGTTTTAGGTAAAATCAAATTCATGCAACTTGTAGAACCACCTTCTCCCCCAACCCTCTCTCATCTGGTGGGAGAGGGAGTGGATTGCAGATAAAAACAAGGTCGTCTGAAAAAATTTTCAGACGACCTTTTCTCTTACTTATCCACAGACTGGTTTACCCAATCCGAAATCTTTTAGATTTTGCCTGCGAAGTATTCCAAAGTGCGGACGAGTTGGCAGGTGTAGGACATTTCGTTGTCGTACCAGGCAACGGTTTTCACCAGTTGTTTGTCGCCTACGGTCATTACGCGGGTTTGGGTGGCGTCGAAGAGCGAGCCGTATTCGATGCCGACGACGTCGGAAGAAACGATTTGATCTTCGGTGTAGCCGTAAGATTCGTTGGCGGCGGCTTTCATCGCAGCGTTGATTTCTTCTTTGGTTACAGGGCGTTCGAGGACGGAAACCAATTCGGTCAGCGAGCCGGTGGCGACGGGAACGCGTTGGGCGGAGCCGTCGAGTTTGCCGTTCAATTCGGGGATAACCAGACCGATGGCTTTGGCGGCGCCGGTGCTGTTGGGCACGATGTTGAGCGCGGCGGCACGGGCGCGGCGCAAATCGCCTTTGCGGTGCGGCGCGTCAAGGGTGTTTTGGTCGCCGGTGTAGGCGTGGATGGTGGTCATCAGGCCTTCAACTACGCCGAACTCTTTTTGCAGGACTGCCGCCATCGGGGCGAGGCAGTTGGTGGTGCAGGAAGCGGCGGAGATGACGGTTTCGCTGCCGTCCAAAATGTCTTGGTTCACGCCATATACGACGGTTTTCACGTCATTGCCGCCGGGGGCGGAAATAACGACTTTGCGCGCACCGGCGCGGATGTGGGCTTCGGCTTTGGTTTTGCTGGTAAAGAAGCCGGTACATTCGAGGACGACGTCCACGCCCAATTCGCCCCAAGGCAATTCTTCAGGATTCGGATTGGCGAAGACTTTGATTTCTTTGCCGTTCACCACGATGGCATCGTCTTTCAATTCGGCAGTACCTTGGAAGCGGCCTTGGGTGCTGTCGTATTTGAAAAGGTGCAGCAGCATTTCGGCAGGGGTCAGGTCGTTGACGGCGACGACTTCGATGCCTTTGGCTTTTTCAATTTGACGCAATGCCAGACGGCCGATGCGGCCGAAACCGTTAATCGCTACTTTGATGCTCATTTTGATACTCCTGTCAGTAGGGAAAGGGATAAATTTCAATAAGGGCTATTGTATCCTGAAATAAAACTACTACCTAGAATTACACGATGCTACTTTTAAAATGTTTGATTTAAATAAAAAAACCGTGAAATAGGTCGTCTGAAAATGCAGATTGGTACGGTTTGTCCCCATATTTGGGGATAAATTTTGGTTGTTTTTAAAATTAATATGTAATTATTTAAAAAAATGATGATGGTGATGAGTGTATCCCCGCTTTGTGGATAACCTTATTACTGATTGTATAATCAAATTGTTGTATTCATTTAAAGGTTGCGTTCAAGTTTTGTTTTTTATGAGAACAAAGTCGGATAATCTGTAATTGTTTGAATTTTTCTGTGGATAAAATCGGATTTTTCCACTCGGATTACACGGCATATTGTGGATAATCTTACCGGTACAAAGGGTCGTCTGAAAAATCTATGGTTCTGAAACACCTACATTAGCAAATACTATTAAAAATAATGGATTATTTTTTCCTTTTTATCGTATTATCCAAACATCAAACCAATTATTGAATAAGGAGGCGGTTTATGCTGCAACGAACTTTGGCAAAATCCATCAGCGTAACCGGCGTCGGGCTGCATTCGGGCGAACGGGTCGCGCTGACCTTACACCCTGCGCCCGAAAACAGCGGGATTTCCTTCCGCCGTACCGATTTGGACGGCGAAATGGGCGAAACCATCAAACTTACGCCTTACCTCATCAACGATACGCGCCTGTCGTCCACTATCGTAACCGACAAAGGCGTGCGCGTCGGCACCATCGAACACATCATGTCCGCGCTGTCTGCCTACGGCATCGACAATGCGCTGATTGAGTTGAACGCGCCCGAAATCCCGATTATGGACGGCTCCAGCCTGCCGTTTATTTATCTTTTACAAGATGCGGGCGTTGTCGATCAAAAGGCGCAAAAGCGGTTTTTGAAAATCCTCAAGCCCGTCGAAGTCAAGGAGGCGGGCAAATGGGTGCGCTTTACACCGTATGACGGCTTTAAAGTGACGCTGACCATCGAATTCGACCATCCGGTTTTCAACCGCAGCTCGCCCACTTTTGAAATCGATTTCGCAGGCAAGTCCTACATCGACGAAATCGCGCGCGCGCGCACCTTCGGCTTTATGCACGAAGTAGAAATGATGCGCGCCCACAATCTCGGACTGGGCGGCAATTTGAACAACGCCATTGTGATTGACGAGATGGATGTTTTGAATCCGGAAGGTTTGCGTTATCCCGACGAGTTCGTCCGCCACAAAATCCTCGATGCCATCGGCGATTTGTATATCGTCGGACACCCGATTATCGGCGCATTCGAAGGCTACAAATCCGGCCACGCCATCAACAACGCTTTATTGCGTGCGGTTTTGGCGGACGAAACCGCTTATGAATGGGTGGAATTCTCTGACGATGAGAATTTGCCATCAGCCTTCCACGAGCTGCCGGCGGCTTGAGATAAGACGGTGTACAAAAAGGCTGTGGATAAACAATCATCCACAGCCTTTTTATTGAATAAAGGTCGTCTGAAATCTTGATTTTAAGTTTTCAGACGACCTTTCAATAAAACAAACCATCTCCCGCCAATATTTCAGACATGATTATCCACATGGCTATCTAATCTATCCTTCTGAAAAATAAAAAGATTATATTTTTTCTCAAATTTTATACACACTTTATCCATAGCTTTTCTCCAACGATAAAAAAGGTCGTCTGAAAACCCAAATTCGGATTTCAGACGACCTTTTATCCACAAGCCAATCGGTGATCAATCGCCCATGACTTTGCCTTCGCGGCGCGGGTCGGCACCGCCGAGCAAACCGTCTTTGCCGATCACAATGCCTTGTACGCCGGAATTCAAATCGCGGATTTGGACTTTGTAGCCCAGTTTTTCCAATGCTGCCGCTTTGTCCGCCGCCGCGGTTTTTTCCTCGATTTCATACTGGCTGCCGCGATTGAGCATATTCGGCAGGGAGATTGCCGCCTGAATGTCCATGCCCCAGTCGATATGCGCCACCAGCGTTTTGGCGACGAAACCGATGATGCGGCTGCCGCCGGGCGAACCGACTGCCAGATAAGGCTTGCCGTCTTTCATCACAATGGTCGGCGCCATCGAAGAACGCGGCCGTTTGCCGCCCGCCACGCTGTTTGCCACCGTTTTACCGTCTGCGCCGACAGGGTTGAAAGCGAAATCGGTCAATTCATTGTTGAGCAGATAGCCGTTTGCCATCAGTCCCGAGCCGAACGCGTTTTCAATCGAAGTCGTCATCGACACGACGTTACCGTCTTTATCCACAACCACCAAATGGCTGGTGGACGGCAGCTCTACCGCCATACCCTGCGCGTATGCCTTGCCGAACTTGCCTGCCTGAATGTTTTCCAACGCCTTGTCGGATTGGCGGATTTCTTCGGCACGCGGTTTCAGGTAAGCCTGAGAAATCAGGGCGCGGGTCGGGACGTTGACAAACGCGGGATCGCCGACGTAATAATCACGGTCGGCAAACGCAATCCGCGACGCATCGCCTATCCAGCGCCAACTGTGGATATTTTCCGCGCCCAACGCCTTCATATCCTGATTTTGCAGGACGCCCAAAATCTCACCCAAAGCAATCGCGCCCGAACTTGGCGCGCCCATGCCACAGACTTCGTATTCACGATACGGCGCGCAAACCGGTTCGCGCTCGATAACGCGGTAGTTTTTCAAATCCGCCATGCTGATTTTGCCGGGGTTATCCACAGCGCCGGTAACGGCACGGACAATATTCTGCGCTTGCTCCCCCTGATAAAACGGCGCGCTGCCTTTTTCCGACAACAGGCGTACGGAGCGGGCAAATTCAGGGTTTTTCAACACCGTTCCCGCTGCCAAAGGCTTGCCGTCGGGCAGGAAATACGCGGCGGTTTGCGGATAACGTTTCAAAGGCTCCAGATTCTGCTCGATGGATTTCGCCATGCGTGGTGAAACGGTAAAGCCTTGTTCCGCCAAAGCAATCGGTTTGTCAAACAGACTTGCCCAAGGCAATTTGCCGTAACGCTTGTGGACATCTTCCAGCAGCTTCGGAATCCCCGGCACACCGACCGAACGGCCGCCGACCACTGCATTCATAAAGCCCATCGGCTTACCGTTTTCATCCAAGAAAAGCGCCGGCGTTGCCGCTTTCGGCGCCGTTTCTCGGGCATCAAACGTCGTCAGTTTTTTCGCCTTATTGTCCCAATACACCAAAAACGCGCCGCCGCCCAAACCGGAAGACTGCGGCTCGGTCAGTCCCAGCGTGGTCTGCATGGCGATCATCGCATCTATCGCGCTGCCGCCGCGTTTCAAAACCTCGTATCCCGCCTCAGTCGCCAACGGATTGGCAGACGCCGCCATATAATGCTTGGCGCGGATCAATTTCTGCTCGGTCAGCCCCGTCCCTTGTTCCGGCGCATGGTTATCCACAGCCGTCGGCACAGGTGCAGCATCAGGTTTCTGCATCGGCTGGTGCGCGCACGCCGCCAAAACCAAAGCTGCCAACAGGTTTAAGCCAAAGGAAAATTTCATATCTGCTCCCTTTTCGTTGAGATATTTTTCAGAAGACCTGCGGTTGAAAAACACAAAAGGTCGTCTGAAACATGAAAACCGATTGGACTGTTTATCTCTTCGGACAGTTCCGTTTGAGCCCGGTATAAAACCGGCAGGCTGTGTGTATAGCCGGAAAGTTATGCACAAAACCAAACCGGATTTCAAAATTATCCACATCTGCAAACAAGGCAAACAGCAGTTTATCCGCATCCAAAATCTACATTCAACTTATTGAACTGAAAAAGGAATCAAAGTTATACACAAACAAATGCGCGACTCAATATAATCATCTATTTATTATTTAAAATCTTATTTATAGTTTGTTTTCCAATGCGCAGCCAAAGCCCGCAACGTAAAGGCATCTTTTCAAAAAATTAGATAGTTAAGGATTGTTAAACCTCTGTAAATCAGATAGAGTTACGGCTGATAAATTAAATTAATAATGGAGCTTCCATCAATGAAAGGCGATATCGGCGTCATCGGCTTGGCCGTTATGGGTCAAAATTTGATTTTGAATATGAACGATCACGGTTTCAAAGTCGTGGCGTACAACCGGACCACTGCTAAAGTAGACGATTTTCTCAACGGCGCAGCCAAAGGCACCAACATTATCGGTGCCTATTCATTGCAAGATTTAGTGGATAAACTGGAAAAACCGCGCAAAATCATGATGATGGTGCGCGCAGGTTCTGTCGTTGACGACTTTATCGAGCAACTTGTCCCACTTTTGGAACAAGGCGACATTATTATTGACGGCGGTAACGCCAACTATCCCGATTCCACCCGCCG
This sequence comes from uncultured Neisseria sp., assembly GCA_963456805.1. GTDB lineage: Bacteria > Pseudomonadota > Gammaproteobacteria > Burkholderiales > Neisseriaceae > Neisseria. The sequence goes on from CAUOMQ010000004.1 coordinate 22,331, forward strand.
CACGCACGAGCTGGCGGCAAAAGGCATCCGCTTTATCGGCGCGGGCGTTTCCGGCGGTGAAGAAGGCGCGCGTCACGGCCCGTCTATCATGCCCGGCGGCGACGAAGCCGCATGGCCTGCCGTCAAACCCATCTTCCAAGCCATTGCCGCCAAAACCCCGCAAGGCGAACCCTGCTGCGACTGGGTCGGCCGCGACGGCGCGGGCCATTTCGTCAAAATGGTGCACAACGGCATCGAATACGGCGATATGCAGTTGATTTGCGAAGCCTACCAATTCATGAAAGACGGTTTGGGTCTGAGCTACGACGAAATGCACCGCATTTTCAGCGAATGGAACCAAACCGAGCTGGATTCCTACCTGATTGAAATCACCGCCGCAATTTTGGGCTACAAAGACGAAAACGGCGAACCTTTGGTCGAAAAAATCCTCGATACCGCCGGACAAAAAGGCACAGGCAAATGGACCGGCATTAACGCCCTCGATTTGGGCATCCCGCTGACGCTGATTTCCGAAGCCGTGTTCGCCCGCTGCGTGTCCGCGTTCAAAGACCAACGCGTTCAAACCGGCCGCTTGTTCGGCAAAACCGTTACCCCCGTTGACGGCGACAAAGCCGCATGGGTCGAAGCCCTGCGCCAAGCCCTGTTGGCATCCAAAATCATTTCCTACGCACAAGGCTTCATGCTCATCCGCGAAGCCAGCGAAAACAACGATTGGGCATTGAACTACGGCAACACCGCCCTTCTGTGGCGCGAAGGCTGCATCATCCGCAGCGCGTTCTTGGGCAACATCCGCGACGCATACGAAGCCAATCCCGATTTGGTGTTCTTGGGTTCCGACCCTTATTTCAAAGGCGTATTGGAAAACTGCTTGCCCGCATGGCGCAAAGTCGTCGCCAAAGCCATCGAATGCGGCATCCCTATGCCCTGCATGGCTTCCGCGATTACCTTCCTCGACGGCTACACCACCGAACGCCTGCCCGCCAACCTGCTGCAAGCCCAACGCGACTACTTCGGCGCGCACACCTACGAGCGTACCGACAAACCGCGCGGCGAATTCTTCCACACCAACTGGACAGGCAAAGGCGGCGATACGGCATCGACCACTTACGATATTTGATTTGTCTGAATCAGCGAAAAGGTCGTCTGAAAATTTTGGTTTCAGACGACCTTTTTATTTGAATCTTTCAATTTGAGGCGAAATCTCAACGACAAATTTCGATTTTATAGTGGATTAACTTTAAATCAGGACAAGGCGACGAAGCCGCAGACAGTACAGATAGTACGGCAAGGCGAGGTAACGCCGTCCTGGTTTAAAGTTAATCCACTATAAAAACGGATGTTTGCAGGAACAGAAGGGTGGTTAAAACGCCTATAAAATCCACTGTTTGCGCACAACTTATCCACATTTTAATCCCAATTTATCCCGTTGAATAAAAGCATGATTCATTATAGTGGATTAACTTTAAACCGGTACGGCGTTGCCTCGCCTTGCTCTGATTTAAATTTAATCCACTATAAACGCTATCCCTATACAAAAAGGTCGTCTGAAAATCTTAGAACTGATTTTTCAGACGACCTTTGGTGTCTTAACGGTATAAAAAGAAAAATGATTTAAAGCGTTTAATTTTTCCGCGCAGTAACAAATTCCGCCAGCAGCCGCAGATGCAGGGCTTTTGCGCCGAAGGGTTCGAGCAGGGTGGCGGCTTCGGCGGTCAGGGTTTCGGCGTAGGCGCGGGCGGCTTGCAGGCCCATCAGTTTGACGTAGGTCGGTTTGTCATTGTCGCTGTCTTTGCCGGCGGTTTTGCCTAAAGTAGCAGTGTCGGCTTCGCAGTCCAACACGTCGTCGATAACTTGGAACGCCAAGCCGAGTTTGGCGGCGTACTTGTCTAAGGTGCGGACGTCGTCTGAATCCAAATCGGGGCAGGCAAGTGCGCCCAATACGACGGCGGCGCGGATGAGGGCGCCGGTTTTGAGGCTGTGCATTTGTTCCAACTGCGCCTGGTTCATGGCTTTGCCGACGTTGGCAAGGTCGATGGCTTGTCCGCCTGCCATGCCGAGGCTGCCGGATGCTTTGGCGAGCGTGGACAACATGGCGATTTGGCGTTCGGCGGGCAGTCCGGTCGGACGGCTCAATACGTCGAAGGCTTGGGTTTGCAGCGCGTCGCCGACCAAGAGGGCAGTGGCTTCGTCGTATTTCACATGGCAGGTCGGTTTGCCGCGCCGCAGGCTGTCGTTGTCCATTGCGGGCATATCATCGTGAACCAAGGAATAGACGTGCACCATTTCGATCGCCGCCATGGCTTGTTCGATGGCGTTTTGGTCGGCATCGCCCAATTCGGACGCGGCGAGCACCAAGAGCGGGCGCAGCCGTTTGCCGCCGCCGAGGGTAACGTAACGCATGGCTTCGTGCAGCGTGTGCGGCACTTGGTTTTCAGACGGCAGGAAACGCTCCAGCAGCAATTCGGTCTGCGCTTGGGCTTTTTGCTGCCATGCTTTCAATTCATTCGCCGGGTTCAAGGTTCAGCTCCTTCAGTTCGCCCGCGTCCAATACTTGCAGCTTTTGTTCGACTTCCGCCAACTTGGTTTGGCAGTATCTGACCAGCTCGTTGCCTTCCTGATAGGCTGCCAGAGCGTCTTCCAGCGGCATTTCGCTGCTTTGCATGGACTGGGTCAGGGTTTCGAGGCGGGCAAGGGCTTCTTCAAAGGATTTGGGGGCTTTTTTCATGATGATGCGGGCAAAAAATCAAAGCGGTATTGTAGCATTTTATGGGCTGCTTCTTGGCCGGGAACGGAAAAAGGTCGTCTGAAAACCTGATTTACAAGTTTTCAGACGACCTTTTGAGCTGATGATACGGTAAAAATCATTCTTTCAGAGCGGCGGCACCAAACGTACCGTTTTTAGATTCCAGAAGATGATCGAATCGGCCGGTAAGCTCTTCTGCTTGGGGGCCGAGGAACATACCCGACATGATTTTTTGTTCTTTCTCATCCACATGGAAGAAGCGGTTGCCGACGATTTGACCTTCCAGATTCACTTCATCAAATTCACCGTTTTCTGAGTAAACCGCACCGGAGAGGGATTTGCGGCCAAAGTCCACCATAAAGATGGAGTTGCCGAACGTATTGGCTTGTCCGACATCGCTGTAAAGCGCATAACCGCGGTAAAAAGCCTGACCCTCTTGAGGCATCGCTGCTTCCGGAGTAATAACCCCTTGGTAGAACATATACGATGTATGGATGTCGCCGTTTTCATTTCTCAAGCCATAAAAACCGTAGCGGCCGTATTTCAGATGATTGGCGGCAACCAAGACAGATTTTTCGTTCACATTACCGAATACTTCAGCCCTTTGAGGCTCAGTTTCGGGCAACAGCGGGATTTTTTGTCCGTCCAATTCAAGAATATTGATATCGCCGATATGGGAAATATCATCGCCTTCCATTCCTGATTGGGAAATTTTGCTGTAATAGCCGTCAATTTGTTGGGTTGCAGCAGCTTCAGCGGCTTTGCGCTCAGCTTCCGCTTTAGCTTTTTCAGCTTCTTCGGCAGCCTTACGTTCAGCTTCTACTTTAGCTTTCTGAGCCTCTTCAGCGGCTTTGCGTTCCGCTTCTGCCTTAGCTTTCTCAGCTTCTTCGGCGGCTTTTCGTTCTGCTTCCGCCTTAGCTTTTTCAGCCTCTTCAGCAGCTTTACGTTCAGCCTCGGCTTTGGCTTTTTCGGCTTCCTCAGCCGCTTTACGTTCTGCTTCTACTTTAGCTTTTTCAGCTTCTTCGGCAGCTTTACGTTCAGCTTCTGCTTTAGCTTTTTCAGCAGCCTTACGTTCAGCTTCGACTTTAGTTTTCTCAGCCTCTTCAGCAGCCTTACGTTCTGCCTCAGCTTTGGCTTTCTCAGCCTCTTCAACGGCTTTACGATCTGCTTCTACTTTAGCTTTTTCGGCTTCTTCAGCAGCCTTACGTTCTGTTTCGACTTTGGCTTTTTCGGCTTCCTCAGCCGCTTTACGTTCAGCCTCGGCTTTGGCTTTCTCAGCTTCTTCAGCTGCTTTACGCTCAGCTTCAGCTTTAGCTTTCTCAGCTTCTTCAGCGGCTTTACGTCCCGCTTGGCATTCGGCGTTGCATTCTATTTTGGGTTGGTTGGTATCGCTTGAGGCGGTTGACGGCGAACCGCCTCCTCCACCGCCTCCGCAGGCGGCAAGTAAGGATAGGGCAAGGTAAGACAGGATATGTGGATAGTTTTTCATCGTAATGTACTTTTATATTTAAAATAGTTATGTGATATTCATTTTATGGGCTTTTTTATAACATGTCATTCATTTATTTGACGAACGGTACTTTTTGTTTATAAATAGTTTATTTTATTTGAATTTTTATGTTGCGAAATGGGTAAATTTTTAGATAGGCGGTTTTTTTGATGGTCAAACGGTTGTGATTTGCTTGTGTTATAATCCGCGTTTCATACAGGTCGGACAGACAGTCGCCGCGTATCGCGTAAGGCATACGGGGAGGAAAGTCCGGGCTCCGCAGAGCAGGATGCCGGCTAACGGCCGGGCGCGGAAACGCGACGGAAAGTGGAACAGAAAGCAATACCGCCGACGGCCGCCTTCGGGCGGCACGGGTAAGGGTGAAAAGGTGCGGTAAGAGCGCACCGTGCACTTGGTAACAAGGCGCAGCAGGCTAAACCCCATCCGGAGCAAGACCAAACAGAACGCATTGACGCTGCTCGCCGAGCGTTCGGGTAGGTTGCTGGAGCGCATCAGTAATGGTGTGCCTAGAGGAATGACTGTCCGAGACAGAACCCGGCTTACCGTCCGGCCTGTATGTCCCGATTATCGAAAAGGTCGTCTGAAAACCGATTTTTGTGTTTCAGACGACCTTTTGCCATAGATATAGTGGATTAACTAAATCAGGACAAGGCGAGGCAACGCAGTACCGGTTTAAAGTTAAGCCACTATAACCCGTTTTGCCCATCCTGTTCCCGCTTCACGGAATCCCCTTTTCAGACGACCTTTCCCCCGTCTCGTCCGCACGATTTACGGTATAATTCCCATCTTTATCCATTGTTTTCCCAAGCATAAACCATGACACGCAAAATCCTCGTTACCTCCGCGCTGCCCTATGCCAACGGCAGCATCCACCTCGGCCACATGGTCGAACACATCCAAACCGACGTTTGGGTGCGCTTTCAAAAACTGCGCGGCCACGAGTGCCACTACTGCTGCGCCGACGACACCCACGGCACGCCCGTGATGCTGGCCGCGCAAAAACAAGGCATCGCGCCCGAAGACATGATTGCCAAAGTGCGCGAAGAGCACCTCGCCGACTTCACCGGCTTTTTCATCGGCTACGACAATTATTACAGCACCCATTCCCCTGAAAACAAACAGTTTTCCCAAGACATTTACCGCGCGCTGAAAGCCAACGGCAAAATCGAAAGCCGCATCATCGAGCAGCTTTTCGACCCCGAAAAACAAATGTTCCTGCCCGACCGTTTCGTCAAAGGCGAATGCCCCAAATGCCACGCCCAAGACCAATACGGCGACAACTGCGAAGTCTGCGGCACGACCTATTCCCCGACCGAACTGATTAACCCGTATTCCGCCGTTTCCGGTGCCAAACCCGAATTGCGCGAATCCGAACACTTCTTCTTCAAACTGGGCGAATGCGCCGACTTCCTCAAAGCATGGACTTCCGGCAACAACCCGCACGACGGCAAGCCCCATCTACAACCCGAAGCCCTCAACAAAATGAAAGAATGGCTGGGCGAAGGCGAAGAAACCACCCTGTCCGACTGGGACATTTCCCGCGACGCGCCGTATTTCGGTTTCGAAATCCCCGACGCGCCGGGCAAATACTTCTACGTCTGGCTGGACGCGCCCGTCGGCTACATGGCGTCGTTTAAAAACCTGTGCGACCGCATCGGCGTCGATTTTGACGAATACTTCAAAGCCGACAGCCAAACCGAGATGTACCATTTCATCGGCAAAGACATCCTCTATTTCCACGCCCTGTTCTGGCCCGCCATGCTGCATTTCTCCGGCCACCGCGCCCCGACCGGCGTGTACGCACACGGCTTTTTGACCGTCGACGGACAAAAAATGTCCAAATCGCGCGGCACCTTCATCACCGCCAAATCCTATCTGGAACAAGGCCTGAACCCCGAGTGGATGCGCTACTACATCGCCGCCAAACTCAACAGCAAAATCGAAGACATCGATTTGAACCTGCAAGACTTTATCAGCCGCGTCAACAGCGACCTCGTCGGCAAATACGTCAACATCGCCGCCCGCGCGTCAGGTTTCATCGCCAAACGCTTTGAAGGTCGTCTGAAAGACGTTTCAGGCAGCGCATTGCTGGCAAAACTTGCCGCCGAAAGCGACAACATAGCCGAGCAATACGAAAACCGCGAATACGCCCGCGCCCTGCGCGACATCATGGCATTGGCAGACGCCGTGAACGAATACGTCGATGCCAACAAGCCGTGGGAACTCGCCAAACAAGAAGGTCAAGACGAACGCCTGCACGAAGTATGCAGCGAACTCATCAACGCCTTCACCATGCTGACCGCCTACCTCGCCCCCGTGTTGCCGCAAACTGCCGCCAACGCCGCGCGTTTCCTCAATCTGGACGCGATTACCTGGGCGAACACGCGCGAAACGCTAGGCGAACACGCCATCAACAAATACGAACATTTAATGCAACGAGTGGAGCAAAAACAAGTGGACGATTTAATCGAAGCCAACAAACAAAGCATTGCCGCCGCAGCCGCGCCTGTTGAAGACAGCAAATACGAAAAAGTCGCCGAACAAGCGAGCTTCGACGACTTCATGAAAATCGACATGCGCGTCGCCAAAGTATTGAACTGCGAAGCCGTCGAAGGCAGCACCAAACTCTTAAAATTCGACCTCGATTTCGGTTTTGAAAAACGCATCATCTTCTCCGGCATCGCCGCGTCTTATCCCAACCCCGCCGAATTGAACGGCCGCATGGTCATCGCCGTCGCCAACTTCGCCCCGCGCAAAATGGCAAAATTCGGCGTATCCGAAGGCATGATCCTCTCCGCCGCCACAGCCGAGGGCAAACTGAAGCTCTTAGATGTCGATGCAGGCGCGCAGCCCGGGGATAAAGTGGGCTAAAACGCTGAAAAAAGCTGTCTGAAACCATCATACAAGATGTTCGGACAGCTTTTTTTGTATCTTCAAACCAAGGAAAAACTGATGAAAAAACTGCTTTTTATCTTATTGGGACTGGCGAGTTTTAATGTCTATGCCAACGGTTGCGGCGGAGAGTACCAGCCCGCCACGGGAACTTGCCGCATTATCGACAGTTCGGGACGGCAGATTTTATACAATGTCGGCACCCCCCAATCATCCAACGTTCAAAACAGCCCCAAAGTCGTCAACATCAACGTCCCGTCCAAATACGGCGCATGGGCGTTCAATTCTAAAACAGGTATTGCAGGTGGCGCCCTCGACATGGATTCGCGTGCCGCTGCGGAAAAAGAAGCGGTTAAAACCTGCGAACAGGGTGGGCGTAATGCGCCGTGTGTAGTAGGTATTTGGGTGAGAAACGGTTGTATTGCCGTTGCCCAAGGAAAATCCGGTGGAAAAGTAAAAACCTTTTATGGATCGGAGCCTTCCCCAGGTCGTGCAGAACCGTCAGCATTAAGAAAATGTCAGGCTGCGGGTGTTGCACAATGCAAAATTGTCGTATCCGAAGGCTGCTCGCTGCCTAAATATTGACGGACAAAAGGTCGTCTGAAAGTTTTCAGACGACCCCTGTATATAAACTATTCATGATTTCCCCATCTGTTTTTTGAAAGTACCCATATGAAAAAAGCCCTTGTATTTTCTTTGCTGCTCGCCGGTTTGTCCGCTTCTGCCGCCGCCCAAAATCAAACCGGTGCGTCATCCGATCCTGCGGCAGATAAAAAGCTTGCTGCCGAGTGCGGGCAATTGTTTAAAGACACCAATACTTTGGCGAACGGTTCGCTTTGTTATCGGGACAATAAAGAGACCGCCGAATATTTCGACCTTTTGTCTATGGTTTTGTTGTTTAACCATCCGAAAGTCGATCAGTGCCGACAATATCCGAAACTGGAGGAAGAATTCAAAAAACAAAGCTTTCACCATCTCGACGATAAGGATTTGAAGCGCCTTTGCGCGGAAAGCCGCGAAGAACGCGACCGTTTGCGCCGCCAGGTAGAGGCGTACATGGACAGCAAGATAAAACAGTATGCGGAAGAAGAAGCACCGCGCCGAGGTGTTCCCGTTGACGAATTGCTGCGTAAAACCGTTGCCGAAGAAGCCGAACGCCGCGCCAAAGCCGATGCCTTTATCCGTCAGAAGGATGGCAGATAAGGATAGACGGGGTCGTCTGAAAACTTCGGGCATGAATGTATAGTGGATTAAATTTAAACCAGTACGGCGTTGCCTCGCCTTGCCGTACTATTTGTACTGTCTGCGGCTTCGTCGCCTTGTCCTGATTTAAATTTAATCCACTATAATGCGTTCCGACATTCATGCTTTATTTGAAAATATCATTCCGGTTTAAAAGGAAAAACCATGAAACAATCTGCTTTAGGCTTACTTGCTTTGATTTTATCTTTTTCAGCCGCCGCGCAAGAGCCGGCCGTCAGTTTGAATGCGGAGCAGGTCGAACATTGCCGGCAAATGCTGCAAGATGCGGCGCTGATTGAGGCTACGGCGAATGTATGCGGCGGGGACAATGAGGACATCAAAGACTATGCCGGGCATTTATACTCTTTGTACATGGCTGCCGATCCGCAAGCCTTGCAATGCGTCAATTACAGCATGGCGATGAAAAAAGCGGGGAAACCGCTGCCTCATTACGGCTATTCCCCCGAGCAAGACAGCAAACAATATTGCGCCCAAAGCCGCAAAGAACGCCATCTTGCCCAACAACGCGCCGAGGCTTTGGTTGAAAAAGAGCTGCCGAACATTGCCCGCAAAGTTTCCGAAGAATCGAATGCGCTTTATCAAGAGCATCAAAAGCAATTGGTGCAACGACAAAATACAGAACCGGACAACTGGGAAAAACCGAAATCTTCCAAGCAAATCTTGAACGAAATGCGCGAACAACTGGCGGCAAGCCGTAAAAAAGCGGAAATTGCCCGCCGGAAAATAGAAAAACAGTAACGAAGTTTCGGACAATACGGACAGACGGTCTGCCCTGACCGGATACAAGAAACCCGCTTTTTGAAGCGGGTTTTTATTTTGGAATCGATTAAGGTTTTCAGACGACCTTTTTAGCAGAAGAAATTAATTGAAGCGGTTAACTGATTTTTGGTTTATTTTTACAAAAATAAATAGTGTTGACAATTTTTATGGTGGTAATTAATGTACTGATACTTTATTTGAAGCTTTAAACGGTCCTGCGTGCTGCTGCATACAAAAAATTAAATTTAATCAAGAGGAAACAATCTATGGAGCAATTATTTATTCCCGGCAGTATCATTGCCGATTATTTTTATCTCGGTCTTTTCCTGCTGGTTGCCGCGTCTTTGATTGCGGGCTATGTCGATGCTATTGCGGGCGGAGCCGGGCTGATTTTGATTCCCGCGTTTTTGATGGTCGGCTTGCCGCCGCAGGTCGCGTTGGCACAGGAAAAATTGGTGAGTACCATCGGTACGGTGGCTGCGATTAAAAACTTTATGAAAAGCAGTTCGATTGTATGGCGCATTGTGCCGGTCGGCATCGTTGCGGCTTTAATCGGGGCGTTCGTCGGTGCGAAAGTCATTCTGATTCTGCCTGTGGAAACCATCAATTACATCATTCTTGCGTTTTTACCCATAGGCTTGCTGGCAACTTTGTTCAAAGGCGTTTTGCTGAAAAAAGACGATGAACGCGGCGAGATAAAAAAATCTGCCGTCGCTGTCTTTTTAACTTGTCTGATTGTTGGTTTTTATGACGGTTTTTTCGGACCGGGCACGGGCAGCATTTTCATCATCGCTTTGTTTGTCATCAACAAATTGTCGTTGTTGCAGGCTTCGGCGACTTCCAAAATTTTCAATTTTGCTTCCAATATCGGGGCATTCGTCGCTTTCTTGATAGCGGGGAAAATGGCGTTCCTAATCGGAATCCCGATGATTTTGGCGAATTTGTTGGGCAACCATTTCGGCAGCCTCCATGCTATTAATTCAGACGGGGAAATCATCCGTAAGGTTTTGGTCGTAACGGTTTTGCTGATTATTGCTTCGATGGCATATAAGGCTTTTTCGGCTTGACGGGCAGATGTTGGTAAAAGGTCGTCTGAAAACTTGGAAATCAGGTTTTCAGACGACCTTTTAGCTTTTGGCAGATTGGATTTCTAAACTGCCCGCCTTAAGCCAACTTGACGGCGAGTTCTGCCAGCCGTTTGCCTTGTGCGAAGGCGATGTCGTTTTCTTCGGCGGTCAGGACGGGTTTGCTGTCGTGTCCGGCGACGTGGGATGCACCGTAGGGGGTGCCGCCGCTTTGGGTGCTGCCGAGGGCGGCTTCGGTGTAGGGGATGCCGCTGATGATCATGCCGTGGTGCAGGAGGGGGAGCATCATGGTGAGGAGGGTGGTTTCTTGTCCGCCGTGTTGGGAGGAGGTGCTGGTGAAGACGGTGGCGGGTTTGCCGGCGAGTTCTGCACCGAGCCACAGGGGGATGGTGCCGTCGATGAAGTATTTCATGGCGGCCGCCATGTTGCCGAAGCGGGTGGGGCTGCCTAGGGCGAGGGCGGCGCAGGTTTTGAGGTCTTCGGCGGTGGCGTAGGGGGCGCCGCTGTCAGGGATGTCTTTTTCGACGGCTTCGCAGACGGTGGAGACTTTGGGGACGGTGCGCAATACGGCTTCGCAGCCTGCGACGCTTTCGATGCCGCGTGCGATTTGGCGGGCGAGGTTGAGGGTGCTGCCGTTTTGGGAGTAGTAGAGGACGAGGATTTTGAGGGAATTTGGGTTCATTTGGGTATTCCGTTACAATGGGGTTGATGGGAAATGGGTGTTTGAATTTCGCTGAGGTTGTGTTTTCAGACGACGTGGTCGTTTTCTGTTTTTTATTTTCAATTCGTTATTTTTTCGGGAAAGATTATGCCGTTTTTGAAATGGTGGCAAGGTTTGTCGGACAGTAAGGCGTTTGCTTTTGCGTGGTTTGTGGTCCGGCGTTTCGATGAGGAGCGTGTGCCGCAGGCTGCGGCGAGTATGACGTTTACGACGCTTCTGGCTTTGGTGCCGGTATTGACGGTGATGGTGGCGGTCGCTTCGATTTTTCCTGTGTTCGACCGTTGGTCGGATTCTTTTGTTTCGTTCGTCAATCAGACTATTGTGCCGCAGGGTGCGGACATGGTGTTTGATTATATCAATGCGTTCCGCAATCAGGCGGGGAAGTTGACGGCGATTGGTAGTGTGATGCTGGTGGTGACGTCGCTGATGCTGATTCGGACAATTGACAATACGTTTAACCGGATTTGGCGGGTCAATTCGCAGCGGCCTTGGATGATGCAGTTTTTGGTGTATTGGGCGTTGCTGACGTTTGGGCCGCTGTCTTTGGGCGTGGGGATTTCTTTTATGGTCGGGTCGGTGCAGGATTCTGCGTTGGCTTCATTTGCGCCGCAATGGGTGGTGGGGGTACTGCAAACCTTGGGGACGCTGTTTTTTGCCACGCTTTTGCTGTGGGGGCTGTACCGTTTTGTGCCCAACCGCTTCGTGCCCGGGCGTCATGCGTTTATCGGGGCTTTGGTCACGGCGTTTTGCTTGGAGACGGCGCGTTTCCTGTTTGCTTGGTATATGGGCAATTTCGACGGCTACCGCTCGATTTACGGGGCGTTTGCCGCCGTACCGTTTTTTTTGGTGTGGCTGAATTTGCTGTGGACGCTGGTGTTGGGCGGCGCGGTGCTGACTTCGTCGCTGTCTTATTGGCAGGGCGATGCGTTCCGCAGGGGATTCGATTCGCGCGGGCGGTTTGACGATGTGTTGAAAATCCTGCTGCTTTTGGATGCGGCGCAAAAAGAGGGCAAAGCCTTGCCTGTTCAGGAGTTCAGACGGCATATCAATATGGGCTACGATGAGTTGGGCGAGCTTTTGGAAAAGTTGGCGCGGTACGGCTATATCTATTCCGGCAGACAGGGCTGGGTTTTGAAAACCGGCGCAGACTCCATCGAACTGGACGAACTCTTCAAGCTCTTCGTTTACCGCCCGTCCGCCCCAAATAAAGACAAGGTCAACCAAACCGTCGACTCTGTCATGCAGCCCTGTTTGCAGACTTTGAACATGACATTGGCGGAGTTTGACGCACAAACCAGACAAAATACCTCCCACAACCCCCAATCTCCGTCCAAAGGATAAACCATGTTACGTAAAATCCTCCCCGCTCTTTCTGCAGCCCTCGTTTACGCATACGCATACGCCGATACCGGCGTTTTTGCCGTTAATTTCCAAACCCCCAGCGGCAATATCATCTGCGGCGGAGATACCGCCCACTCCAAAAGGGAAACGGCATGGCACGGCGTGTCCTGCTTCATACAGGATACCGGCAATGCCAAACCCGCCCGGCCGAAACCCAAAACATGCGAATTCGACTGGGGCAACGTATTCAATGCCGACAGCAAAGGGAAGGCCTACATGAGCTGTGACAGCGACTATCCGTACAGCCCGAACCCTTCCGTCCTCGCCTACGGAAGCAGCATCAAAGGCAGGGGCTGGCAGTGCGTCAGCCTCGAAAACGGCATCCGCTGCACCAACTCGGCCGGACACGGATTCCAGCTCAACCGCAACCGACAGCTTATGTTCTAAAACAAATGCCGTCTGTAAAAGATTTCAGACGGCATTTGCTATAATCGGCACTTAATGCCTACATGCGCCCAGCCTTATGAAAATTCTTGCATTACTCGCTCTCTCCCTGTCCTCCGCATCCGCTTTTGCCGCATACGGTTTGGGTTTGGGGCAGGAGCCGAAATATCCCGCCGACTTTCGCGCCTACGAATATGTCAATCCCGACGCGCCCAAAGGCGGCGTGTTTTCCCTACCGATACAGGGCGGCTTCGATACGTTCAACCCGTTTACCCTCAAAGGCGACAAAGAAGCCGGCGTCCTCAATCTGACTGTGGACATGCTTACGGACAACAGTTGGGACGAACCTTTCTCCATGTACGGACTGCTGGCGGAAGACTTTTCACTTGCCGAAGACGGACTGTCGGCAACATTCAGGCTCAACCCGAAAGCCAAATTCCACAACGGCGACCCCGTCCTTGCCAAAGACGTAGCCGCCTCCTTCCGCCTGCTTACCCAAGACAAAGCCGCCAACCCCTTCTATCGCATATACTGGAGCGACGTTGCCAAAGTCGAAACGCCCGACGACAGGACAGTCGTTTTCCGCTTCAAACAGCGCAATGCCGAATTACACATGGCATTAGGGCAACTGCCTGTGTTTTCTCATAAAAGCTACCCCGAAGGGCTGGAAAAAGGCGCAAACAAAATGCCCATCGGCTCCGGCCCCTACCGTTTCGTCAAAGCAGACATCGGGCGCATGAGCGAATACGCGCGCGACAAAAACTACTGGGCGCAAAACCTCCCGACCCGCAAAGGCAGATATAACTTCGACACCGTCCGCTTCAAATATTTCAAAGACAACAGCGTCCGCCTTGAAGGCCTCAAAGCCGGACAATACGACTTCGTTTACGAAAATGTCGCCCGAAACTGGGCGCGGGGCTATTCCGACGAAATGCTCGCCAAACGCGGCATGGGCAAACACGAATGGATACAGAAAAGCGATGCCGGCATGCAGGGCTTCGTCATGAACCTGCGCCGCGCCCCGTTCGACAACATCCTCGTGCGGCAGGCGATGGTCGAGAGTTTCGACTTTGAAAGCATCAACGCGCGCATTTTCTACGGCGCATACCGCCGCAGCAACAGCTTCTTCACCAACAGCGAGATGGCGGCGACAGGCAAACCGCAAGGCGCGGAACTGAAACTGCTCCAGTCCCTCGGCAACACCCTCGATCCCGCCGTCCTGAACCAACCCGTCCCCGAACCGCCTCAAACCGACCCGAAAACAGGCATACGCCCCAACCTGCTCAAAGCCCGCGCCCTCTTGGAAAAAGCAGGCTACCGCTATAAAAACGGCAAACTGACCGACAGCCAAGGCAAACCCCTGACCTTCGAGTTCCTGACCGCATCCAAAAACTACGAACGCATTACCGCCAAATGGCAGCGCGACCTCGCCAAAATCGGCGTCACCATGAACATCCGCGTTACCGACCCCGCCTTATACCAAAGGCGGCTCAACGATTTCGACTTCGACATGACCATTACCGTCTATGCCAACAGCGAAAGCCCCGGCAACGAACAATACGATTATTTCGGCTGCGAAGCCGCCAAAATCCCCGGCAGCCGAAACCTCGCCGGCGTGTGCCGCCCCGAAGTCGAAAAGCTGCTCAAACATTTTGGCAGCTTTACCAACCGCGAACAGCTGAAAACCACCTCCCGGGCGCTAGACCGCACCATCCGCCACCAATACATCATCGTCCCCGCCTGGTACGCCGACCGCTACCGCGTCGTTTACCGCAACAACCTCGGCATCCCGCAACAACTGCCGAAATATTACGACCCGGTATTTTTTTCGCTGAGTAGCGGGTGGTGGAAATAGGAGGAGTGAGCAGATAAAAGGTCGTCTGAAAACGGATACGGCAGCAATGCGTAGCGTGGGTTCTACCCACAAAATGAACGCCAATTCGGCTGTTGTTTGATTTGGTTGTTGGATGATTGCGGTTGTCAGACGGTGGCTTTCGTGGGCAAAGCCCACGCTACTCGTTGCCGCAAGGCAACTTGTCCCTTCCCCGTCCGGCGGGGGAAATTTGCGTACGTATGCTAATATATTGCGAGAATTGTGCCTGTCAGATTTAGCCGTAATGGCAAGGCATTATTTCATTACTCAAAAATTCTCTATGAATTAGATATTTAAAATAAAATATTAAAATTTTAGGATACGCACATGCAAGATCAGGAAGAAAGTAAAAATCAGGAAATACAAGAAAAGCAGGAACAAGAAGACAAGGGTGCCATGACCAAGTTGCAAGATGTGTTCAATCTTGCGCATGACCAAGCTCATCCCGATAAGATCGATGCCACTATCCGTGCCAATACTCGGGTGTCCGGAACGAATATGTGGGTATTGATGTTTGCCATTGCTGTGGCGAGTATCGGTCTAAATGTAAACAGCACGGCGGTAGTGATCGGAGCGATGTTGATTTCCCCGTTGATGGGGCCGATCGTCGGTATGGGTTACGGTTTGGCGGTGGGCGATACTGCGCTGATCCGCCAAGCGGTGCGCAATATTATGGTATTCGTCGCCATCAGTTTGGTTACTGCTACACTGTATTTTCTATTAACCCCGCTTAAAGAGGCGCAAAGCGAGCTTTTGGCGCGTACTCAGCCGACCCTTTGGGATGTGTTGATTGCCTTCTTCGGCGGTAGTGCGGGCATTGTGGCGCTGACCCGAAAAGAAGGAGGCAATGCCATACCGGGTGTGGCGATTGCGACCGCATTGATGCCGCCCCTGTGTACTGCGGGCTACGGACTGGCACATGGCAACTGGCAATATTTTTTCGGCGCTTCATATCTTTTTGCCATCAACTGCGTGTTCATAGCTTTTTCGACCTTGTTGTTTTCCAAACTGCTCAAGCTGCCGCGCAGGGGGTTGGTAACGGAATCCAAACGCCGGTTGCAAAGTATCATGATTACTGTTGTCGTGTTGGCTGTGATGATTCCGAGCGGCTATATGGCATCAGGACTGGTGCGCCAGGAACTGTTCAACACAAAAGCCAATGCCGCGATCACCGCCGCGCAGCAGCAGGAAAGTTTTTTTGTTCTTCGTAAGGTGTTGAATTACAAGGAAAATAAAGTCGGTCTGATTGTCAACGGAACGGGTAATGCCGAGAAAATCATCGCCCTGTTGGAAAAAAGCCTTAATGCGTCGGGGGTAAAAGAGCCGGAGGTGAACGTGGTTTATGCGGGAGGGGATGGTGCCAAAATCGAAGAATTGCTGGCAAGCCGAAACAATCCGGTTCAGCAGCAAAATGAACTGAAAGAGCAGCAGGCCTATATCGATACCGTGCTTGCGGGCAAAACTGCCGATACCGCCGGTGCTGACGATGCTGCGGTACTTAAGGAAATAAAAGCCCAATATCCCGAAGCGGAAAAAATCGTTGTCGGACGCGGCTTGGTTTGGGAGAAAGCGCACACAGCGCCTGTTTCTGAGCAGCCTGAAAGCAGCAAAAATACTAAATCGGAAACAGGCGAACATGACGATATTGTCGTGGTTTCGCTCGAATTTAAGGAGCCTTTGCCTGCCAAAGATCGCGAACGCTTACAGGCGTGGTTGAACCAGCGTTATGAGGGTAAGGTCGTGCGCATGTTTGTGAACACTCAAGTTTCAGAAATATAACCCGTTTCACGAATACTCCGCCTGTCGGCTTTATCCGTTTTCAGGAAATAATTTTATTCTTTAACGACCAAATCCGCCTCAAACACGCCTCTCAAGGCGTTGGAGAGGCGGATTTCTTCGGCGTGTTCCAGCATGTCGCGGGTGATGTGTGTTTCGATGACGGCGTCTGCGCCCAAGTAGGTTTGCGGCTGCTGCAACACGGCTTGGCGCATGACGCCGTTTAGAATGTCCAAATCCAGAGACGGGGTGAGCCATTGCCCTTGGTATTTGACGAACACGTTGCTTCTGCCGCCTTCGAGCAGGAGGCCGTCTGAATTGAAAAACAGGCTGTCGAACGCGCCTTGTGTTTCGGCGGTTTGCCACGCTTGGTCGAAGAGGACGCGGCGGGTGGTTTTGAAGCGGCGCAGGTAGTCGCGGCGCGGGCGGGAGTGGGG
>CAUOMQ010000005.1:0-36469 GCA_963456805.1 uncultured Neisseria sp.
GTGTACCCCTTCCCCACCACCACGCCCAACGCCATCACCAGCGGCATGATGGATGCCGTTTGCGGCGCCGTCATCATGATGCACGGGCGGCTGAAACAAAAAACGGGCGAAGGCAAACCCGTCGACGTCATCATCACCGGCGGCGGCGCAAGCAAAGTCGTCAACGCCCTGCCCAAGCAGTTTGTTTTGGACAATACAGTAAAAATTGTAGATAATCTCGTCATTTACGGCTTATTGAACTGGGTCGCGCAAGAGCAGGAACAGCCTGATAAACTGCCCGAATAAGCAGCAATGCCGTAGCGCAGAATCAAAAAGGTCGTCTGAAACGCAACACCGCTTTTCAGACGACCTTCAGACGCAGCAAACTCCAGCCGGTTGGCTTTGACGCCGATCCGCCACAACCAATAACAACACAAAACCGCCCGCACACCGCAACGGCAACCAAACACAAAAAAGGAAAACAACTCATGAAATGGCTTTTCGCCGCCCTCGTGGCACTCAACATCATCGTCTTCGGCGGCATGATTACGCACCGCCTCAACAACGCCAAATCCCCCAACACCGCGCCCGTAGAAGGCGGCGCCCACGAACTCGCCCAACCTGAATCCCTGCGCCCGCAGCAAGCCCCCGCGCCTGCCGACAACGCGCAACCCGACTGGCTGCAAACCGACGAAACACAAGCCGACCTGCCCGAACCCGAATCCGAAGAAGCCATAGCCGAACGCAAGAAAAAAGAAGAAGAGGAACAGGCGCGCCGCGAAAAAGAAAAAAAAGAACGTGAAGAAAAAGCCCGCCGCGAAAAAGAAAAAGCCGCCGCCGAAAACACCAATCCGGCTGCTGCCGCCAACGAAAATCCCGCTGCCAAAAACACAGCCGCCGCCCGCCAATGTACGTCTAACGCCAGCGTTACCCTGGATGAAGACGACTACCACCGCATCAAAGGCCTGCTGACCCGTTGGCCGCATGCCGCCAGCCGCACCGTAGAAAAACGCGGCGCATCGAAAGACCACGCCGCCAAAACCTTCCGTGTCGTGCTGCCCGCCGACAGCGAAGCCATGAACCGCCTCGAAGCGCTCGGCAACAAAGGCTTCAACGGCACGCTTTACAACGGCGAAATCAGCCTCGGCGTGATGAAGAGCCGTTCCTCCGCACAAGTCCTCATCTCGCGCCTGTCCGCAGCAGGCTTCGGCGGCGCACGCATTGTCGAACAAGACGACAAAGGCAACGCCGCCGACAGCACCCTCAGCGTTTCCCGCATGACCGTCATCTTCATGTCGGTCGATGAAAAAGACGCACAGGAAATCCGCAACATCGTCGGCCGCTACGGCAGCCTGAATATGAAAACCTGCAAATAAAACCCAAAGGTCGTCTGAACGTTTTCAGACGACCTTTTGCAAAGATGCAACAGATTAGGCGGCAGTCAAATCTCTTTTGAAAAGCCGAATAAGTTAACGTTGATATCGCTCCCGCCTTCACGCTACGAAACCGCCGACAAACCCTTATCCGCACAAAGGTTCTTGAGAAACCATGAAACCCGCCCAAACCTCCCTACTGTTCGCCCTTCTGCTCGGACTACTGCCGGCAGCATACGCCGAAGACTACGACGACGAAGCCTATCAAAACCTGATCACGCAATGCACGCGCAACCAGCTCGACAGTTGCGTCACACTCGGCATTTGGACCCGCGACTATCTGGAAAGCCCCGCCGATGCCTACCTGCCGCTGAAAAAAGCCTGCGACGGCAAAAACATGAAGGGCTGCAACGTATTGGCAAACCTCTATTTAGACCCATACAGCGGTTTGGGCATGGACTACCCCAAAGCCCTCGAACTTTACCGCAAAGCCTGCAAAGGCGGCTATGAAAACGCCTGCCGCAACGCCAAAGAAACCGAAGAGGAAATGCGCAATCAAACGGCGGAAGACCGCGCAGCCAAACGCCAAGAGCGGCTGGAGGCACTGCAACGTTCCTGCATGGGCGAAAACGATGCCGCTTGCAGGGCCTTACAACGCGAATTGCAACGCTGATACAGAAGCCGCGGTCGTCTGAAACGGCTTTCAGACGACCTATGCTACAATTTCACGCATCCGAACCCATTACAGGAAAATTCATGGAAGCCACCGTCTATCTCGAAGACAACGAATACATCGCCTTATGCGACCTCTTGAAGCTCGCCGGACTTGCCGAAAGCGGCGGGCAGGCGAAAGCGTTTATCGCCGAAGGGCTGGTGTTGCGCAACGGCGAAACCGAAACCCGCAAAACCGCCAAAATACGCGGCGGCGAAGTCATCGAGTTTGACGGCGCGCGCTTGGAAATCGCCGATGGATACGACCCTGAAGAATAAAGCCGAAGCCCTCTTGGGCGAGCCGCTTTTAGACGAACCCGTCCGCCCCGAATCGTGGGAATGCTGCGGCAGCGACTGCGGCGATGTCTGCATCCAGACGGTTTATTGGACGGAAAAAGCCCGCTACGATGCGCAACGGCGGAAATTGAAAGAAGCGGGTTGGACGGACGACGAAGACAGCGGAAAGGTCGTCTGAAAACGGTTTGGCTGGATGAAACCGCGTTTTCAGACGACCTTTTATTGTTAAACACCGCTGCTCGGATAGTGGCATCCGACAAAGCTTCTAATATTTCGTCCATTCAAATCATTACGGCAGGATTTGAAATGTCGGATTCAAAAATCCGAACTACTGGATTTCAGACGACCTTTGTCCGACTCGGTTTTCAACATGACCGTCTCCGCCCTTCATTCACCACACACATAACGCCCCATGATAGACCTGCACTGCCATTCCACCGTTTCCGACGGTATGCTCTCCCCCGCCGAAGTCGTGCGCCTCGCGCATCAAAACGGCTGCACGCTGCTGGCGTTGACCGACCACGACCACACCGGCGGCATCGCCGAAGCGCGCGCCGAATCCGACAAGCTCGGGCTGCGTTTTGTCAACGGCGTGGAAATCTCCGTAACTTGGCGCGGGCGTACCATACACGTTGTCGGTTTGGATTTCGACGAACAAGACGAAAACCTGCAAAACCTGTTGGCGCAAGTACGGCAAGGCCGTCTGAAACGCCTTGAAGCCATCGCTGCCAAGCTCGAAAAGAAAGGCATCGGCGGCGCATACGACGGCGCGCTCGCGCTGGCGGCAAACAAAGAAATGGTCAGCCGCACCCACATCGCCGAGTTCCTCATCCAAGCGGGACACGTCAAAAACAAGCAGCAGGCGTTCACCAAATACTTGGGCGACGGCAAATCCTGCGCCGTCCGGCACGAATGGACGACGCTGGAAGACTGCGTCTCCGCCGTCAACGGCGCGGGCGGCATGGCAGTCATCGCCCACCCCATGCGCTACGATTTATCCGCCACCGCCAAGCGCAATCTGTTTGAAGAATTTAAAAACCTCGGCGGCGTAGGCATCGAAGTCCACAGCGGCAACTGCTGCAAAAACGACCGCCTCAACTACGCGCTTTTGGCAGAACGCTTCGGTATGCTCGCCAGCGCGGGCAGCGATTTCCACCGCTTAAACGACTTCAGCGGCGGCATCCTCGGCGCGTGTCCCGAACTGCCGGACAACTGCAAACCGGTTTGGGAACATTTCAAAAAGGTTTGAGCCGACAAACTTCAAGAAAATATCTAAAAATTGCGTCCCATCATCCTTCTTGCTGCTCAAGTGGCAACGTCCTACGTTCCAAACCCATTCACAACCAAGCATCTTATCTTACCTCTCTTTTATCTTGATTTCGCCATAAAAAAGGTCGTCTGAAAGCGGAAACAGTGCTTTCAGACGACCTTTTGTGTAGCAATCCGATATTAGAACAGGGCTTGCAGAATCAAGTAGCAGGTCACGGACAGGATGGCGGCGGCAGGCAGGGTAATGACCCATGCCAAGCCGATGGGTTTCATCAGCTTCCAGTTGGCGTTGCGGTTGACCAGACCGATGCCGAGTACCGCGCCGACCAAAATATGGGTACTGGATACAGGCAGCCCCATAAAGGAGGCGGCCATCACGACGGCGGCGGCGGAGAGTTCGGCAGTAAAGCCCGAAGCGGGGTGCATTTCCGCCAAGCTGCTGCCGACGGTTTTAATCACTTCTTTACCGACAAACCACAAGCCGACAATCAAGGCGATACCGAATGTCAGCATGGCAATCGGCGGGACGGCGTTTTGAGAAGTGATGCTGTTGGTGCGCAATGCGTCCATAATAGCGGCAAACGGACCGATGGCGTTGGCAATATCGTTTGCGCCGTGGCTGAAGGCGAAGCCGCAGGCGGTAAATACCTGCATCCATGAAAACATTTGAAAGGTGGATTTATCCAAATCTTTGCGCTTCAGGCTTTTGGCGAATACGAACGTACCCATCCACACTGCCGCGCCGATCATGAAGATGGTCAGGAAGCTGTTGACGTTGCTCATGCCTAAGTGAAGGTTGTTCAACCCTTTGAAGATCAGCATGGCGGCAATCATCATCCCGCCGAAAGAGGCAATAAAGGGAACCCAAGAATGAAGGGCTTTATAGGAATCGACGTTGTTTTTGCGGTTGTCCAAATCGTACAGGCCGCGGTAGTAGTCGCTTTTCAGATCGGCGGGATCAAAATCCGGCTCGTCGTAGATTTGCGCGTCGTGTGCCATTTTGGTGGCGTATTCGACTTTTTCGCTTTCGCTCAAGGCTTCAAAAAACAGGCGGTGCTGTTCTTTGTAAGCCTTTTTTTCTTGCTTGATGCCCTTGAGCGTGCCTTCCGCCCAAGCGTTGTAATCCAAAACGTTCTTCTTCACTCTGGAAAACAGTAAATAGGAAACCGTACCACCCAAAATGGGGGACAAAACCCAAGACAGGGCGATTTCGCCCAATTTGCTCCATTGAATCAGATCGCCCGCGTTCATGTTGTTCATCACCGCCATGCAGACCGCACTGCCGACGATACCGCCGATAATGGCGTGGGTAGTGGAAACGGGCAGGCCTTTGCGCGAGGCGAACAAAAGCCACAATGCCGCCGCGAGCAGTGCGGACATCATGATAAAGACAAACTGCATGGGCTGAAGGTCGATGCCGTTCAGATCCACAATGCCTTTGCGTATGGTATCGGTCACTTCGCCGCCCGCAATCACTGCGCCGCTGACCTCGAACACCGCCGCAATCAGCAAAGCCTGGGGAATCGTCAGTGTACCGGAGCCGACGCTGGTACCGAAGGAATTGGCGATATCGTTGCCGCCCACGTTAAACGCCATGAAAACGCCGAACATGGTAGCAATAATGAACAATATGGAATGGTTGTAATGGGTATAGCCCAAGCCCCAGTAAATAAAATAGCCGACCATGCCCACCAGCATAGCGGCAAAGACAGCATTAATCAGCTTCAAGTTGGCACTCATCTGAGTTTGAGCCATAGGATCAGCTTCCTTAAGAATTGCGGATGTGTTTCAGACTATTGTAACCTTTTTGCAATCTTTCTTGAAACATTTATTTACCTTCGCCGCGCCAAATACCTGACAAATCGCAAAACCGCGTTAAAATGTTTTTTTACGGCCTAATCCGAACCACAACCCATGAATACCCAACTTTATATCGGCATCATGTCCGGCACCAGCATGGATGGTGCAGATGCCGTGCTTATTCGTATGCAGGGCAATCAATGGCAGGGCGCGCTGGCTCATGCCTTTACCCCGTATTCAGACAACCTCCGTCAAGAGCTTCTGAACCTTCAAAATATCGGCGACAACGAATTGCACCGCAGCAATATCCTGTCCCAGACCCTCAGCCGCCTTTACGCGCAAACCGTCCACACCCTCCTCTCAGAACAAAACCTGCCCGCCGAAGCCGTTACCGCCATCGGCTGCCACGGGCAAACCGTCCGCCACGCCCCCGAACACGGTTACAGCATCCAGCTTGCCGACTTGCCCCTGTTGGCGGAACTGACCGGCATTTTTACCATCGGCGATTTCCGCAGCCGCGATTTGGCTTCGGGCGGACAAGGCGCGCCGCTGGTTCCCGCCTTCCACCAAGCCCTGTTCCAACATCCGCAGGAAACCCGCGTCGTCCTCAATATCGGCGGCATCTCCAACATCAGCATCTTACCGCCGCAGCAAGCCGCTTTCGGCTTCGACACCGGTCCCGGCAATATGCTGATGGACGCGTGGATGCAGCACAACTGGCAGCAGTCATACGACCGCGACGGACAACGCGCCGCGCAAGGCACTATCCTGCCTGATTTGCTGGACAACCTGCTCGACCATCCCTATTTCAGACGACCCCATCCCAAAAGTACGGGCAGGGAGCTTTTCTCCTTAAACTGGCTTCAAGGTCGTCTGAAAGGCGGCGAAAAGCCCGAAGATGTTTTAAGAACCTTGGTTCGCTACACCGCGCAAACCATCCGCGACGCTGTCGATACAGCCGCCCCCGACACGCGCAATCTCTACGTCTGCGGCGGCGGCGTCCGCAATCCGGTTTTGATGCAGGATTTGGCGGACCTGTTCTCCCCCGCTGTCGGATTGAACAGCACCGCAGCGCTCCACCTTGACCCGCAATGGGTCGAAGCCGCCGCTTTTGCCTGGCTCGCCGCGTGCTGGATAAACCGAACGCCCAGCAGCCCGAACCATGCAACAGGTGCAGCCAAAGCCTGCATCTTGGGCGCAGGCCACTACGCCTGATATCCGGTTTCAGACGACCCGTCCGATATTGGCTACCATAGCCGGACAATCCGTCCACGTCCAAACTCCGCCCCATCAAAAAAGGTCGTCTGAAAAGCGGCAACCCGAGTTTGAAACTTGGTTGAACCGCGTTTTCAGACGACCTTTTGATACGTCTCTTTCAATTATTCTTTTTTACCGGCAAGTCCGATGTCTTTCTCTTTATCGCCGACTTTCACTTGCGCCTTACCGGCAATCTCTTCGGCTTTGCTGCCGAAAATGTTCAAACGGTAGCTGCCTTTGTCTTCATTGTTGAGCGTCGCGCGTCCGTTGATTGCCGAACCTGCCCCTGCTGCGGCAATGTTGGCGGCAGCCAAGTCGACATTGTAATCAGGTGCCATGCCGCTGATTTTGCCCTGACCTTGTTTTTTCTCAAAATCGATGGTGTACGTCAGGCGACCGCTATTATCGTCGCCGTTAAACGCGATACCGCGGTAGGTATAGCGGCCCAGTTGAGGCAGGTCTTTAAAGGCAATTTCCTTACCTTGCACTTCGCCGACTGTAAATTCATACGCCTGCAAGTCTTTCAGCTTGTTGCCGTCGGCAGGATCGGCTTTCTGCTTGATATATTTGGCAGCGACAGCCGAATTGTCTTGTTTGTAAACCATAAAGTCGCCGCGTTCCAAATCGATGATCTGTCCGTTGACGTTGATTTTGCCGACGTAATCATAATAGGAAATCTTGTCGCGCTTCAGAAAGGCGGTGTCCAAATTGTCGCCTTTTTTAAGCGTTTGCACCTTATTGTTGGCACTCAGCTGCATCGTGCCGTTTTCGGGAACGCTCTCGAAAACGGTAATGTATTTCACGCCCTTAGCCTTAGGATCAAAGCCTTTGCCTATCGCATCGGACAGCGCGGAAGAGGAGCTGCCGCAGGCGGCAAGCGTAGAAACCAAAGATGCGGCAAGAACCAAGCGGACGGCTTTCATGGTTTTCCTTTCGTTTGAAGTTGTTTGATAACATATTCATATTATCGCACCAGCCCTCAATGACGTATGATTTAAATCAATATTCATCATTCCTATTCCGCCGCTTTGCCAGCCTTTGCAGTTTATACCGTTGTCTTTTCATTTTTGTGAAACCGTTACACAGTCCAGCCGATTGCCAAACAACCCGATACCATGCTGCTTCCGCCACCTGCCTCTACCGTTGAGGTCGTCTGAAAGCCCGCTTCACTCGTTTTAGCGAAACTCACTTTGTTCGTTTTCAGACGACCTTTTTCCAACCCTGCTACAATACGCCTTTTATTGTTCACGCCGATT
Source organism: uncultured Neisseria sp. (assembly GCA_963456805.1). Taxonomy (GTDB): domain Bacteria; phylum Pseudomonadota; class Gammaproteobacteria; order Burkholderiales; family Neisseriaceae; genus Neisseria. The sequence goes on from CAUOMQ010000005.1 coordinate 7,943, forward strand.
TTGCCATGACCGAGCCGACCTACATCCCGCTGCGCCTGCATACCGAGTTTTCGATTACCGACGGTATGGTGCGGATTAAAAAACTGATTGCCAAAGCGCAGGAATACGGTTTGCCTGCTTTGGGCATCAGTGATTTGATGAACGAATTCGGTTTGGTGAAATTCTATAAAGCCTGCCGCAGCGCGGGGATTAAGCCCGTCGGGGCGGCGGATGTGTGGATAGGCAATCCGAATGCGCCCGACAAGCCGTTCCGCGCCATGCTGGTTATCCGCAACGATGCGGGCTATCTGCGCTTGAGCGAGCTTTTGACGGCGGCTTATGTCGGCAAAGACCGCAATGTCCATCATGCGGAACTCAATCCCGAATGGCTGGAAAACGGCGACAACAGCGGCTTGATTTGTTTGAGCGGCGCGCATTACGGCGAAGTGGGCGTGAATCTGTTGAACGGCAATGAAGACGCGGCGCGTGCGGCGGCGTTGAAATATGCGGCGTGGTTTCCCGATGCGTTTTATCTGGAGCTGCAACGCCTGCCCGAACGCCCCGAATGGGAGGCTTGCGTTTCGGGCAGCGTGAAGCTGGCGGAGGAATTGGGTTTGCCGGTGGTGGCGACGCATCCGACGCAGTTTATGAGCCGCGATGATTTCAACGCGCACGAGGCGCGGGTGTGCATCGCGGGCGGCTGGGTGCTGACGGACAAGAAACGTCCGCGCGATTTCACGCCGAGCCAGTTTTTCATTCCGCCGGAAACGATGCTGGAGCGTTTCGCCGACTTGCCCGAAGCCTTGGAAAACACGGTGGAAATTGCCAAACGCTGCAATATCCATATCACGCTGGGCAAAAACTTCCTGCCGCTCTTCCCTACTCCGGACGGCCTGTCGCTGGATGATTATTTAGTGAAACTGTCCAACGAGGGTTTGCAGGAACGCATGGTTCAGCTTTATCCCGACGAGGCGGAGCGGGCGGCGAAAATGCCGGAATATCAGGAGCGGCTGGATTTTGAGTTGAACATCATCATCCAGATGAAATTCCCCGGCTATTTCCTTATCGTACAAGACTTTATCAACTGGGCGAAAACGCACGGCTGTCCGGTCGGGCCGGGACGCGGTTCGGGCGCGGGTTCGCTGGTGGCGTATTCGCTGAAAATTACCGACCTCGACCCGCTGAAATACGCGCTGCTGTTCGAACGTTTCTTGAACCCCGAACGCGTCTCCATGCCCGATTTCGACGTGGACTTTTGCCAAAGCAACCGCGGCCGCGTGATTGAGTATGTCCGCGACAAATACGGCGCGCAGGCAGTGAGCCAGATTGTGACCTTCGGCACGATGTCGTCCAAAGCGGTGATTCGCGACGTGGGGCGCGTGCTGGAGCTGCCGTTTACCCTGTGCGACAAACTGTCTAAGCTGATTCCGCTGGAAGCCAACAAGCCTCTGGGGTTGGACGATGCGATGAAGGCGGAGCCGCAGATTCAGGAATTGATTGAGGCGGAAGAAGCGGACGAACTGATTACGCTGGCGAAAAAGCTGGAAGACCTGACGCGCGGTCTGGGTATGCACGCGGGCGGCGTGTTGATTGCGCCGGGCAAGATTTCCGATTACAGCCCCGTGTATCAGGCGGACGAATCCGCCTCGCCCGTATCCATGTACGACAAGGGCGACGTGGAAGACGTGGGTTTGGTGAAGTTCGACTTTTTGGGCCTGCGCAACCTGACCATTATCGAAATGGCACAGAACAACATCAAAAACACCACCGGCGATATTGTCGATGTCGGCAAAATCCCGCTCGACGACCAGGCCGCCTACAAAATCTTCCGCGACGCGAACACCACCGCCGTCTTCCAGTTCGAGTCGACCGGCATGAAAAAAATGCTGAAAACGGCGCACACCACCAAGTTTGAAGAACTCATCGCCTTTGTGTCGCTCTACCGCCCCGGCCCGATGGACAACATCCCCGACTTCGTCGCGCGCATGAAGGGACAGGAATTCCAATACATCCACCCGCTGCTGGAAGGCATCCTCGCGCCGACCTACGGGATTATGGTGTATCAGGAACAAGTGATGCAGGCGGCGCAGATTATCGGCGGCTACTCGCTCGGCGGCGCGGATCTGCTGCGCCGCGCCATGGGTAAGAAAAAGCCCGAAGAAATGGTGAAACACCGCGAAATCTTCGCCGAAGGCGCGGCAAAGCAAAACATTTCGCGCGAAAAATCCGACGAAATCTTCAACTACATGGAAAAATTCGCCGGCTACGGTTTCAACAAATCCCACGCCGCCGCCTACGCCCTGATTTCCTACCAGACCGCATGGCTCAAGGCGCACTACCCCGCCGAATTTATGGCGGCAACCATGTCGTCTGAATTGGACAACACCGACCAGCTCAAGCATTTCTACGACGACTGCCGCGCCAACGGCATCGAGTTCCTGCCGCCCGACATCAACGAATCCGACTACCGCTTCACGCCGTATCCGAACATGAAAATCCGCTACGCACTCGGCGCGATTAAAGGTACGGGCGAAGCCGCCGTCGAATCCATCATCGCCGCGCGGCAAAGCGGCGGCAAGTTTACCGGCCTCTTGGACTTCTGCGAGCGCGTCGGCAAAGAACACATGAACCGCCGCACCCTCGAAGCCCTGATACGCGGCGGCGCGTTCGACAGCATCGAACCTAACCGCGCCATGCTCTTGGCGAACATCGACCTCGCCATGAACAACGCCGACCAAAAAGCCGCCAACGCCAATCAGGGCGGGCTGTTTGACATGATGGAAGACGCCATCGAACCGGTGCAGCTCATCGACGCGCCCATGTGGAGCGAATCGGAAAAACTCGCCGAAGAAAAAACCGTCATCGGCTTTTACCTGTCCGGCCACCCGTTCGGCCCGTATGCCCAAGAAGTCCGCCAAATCGCCCCGACCAAATTAGGCCGTCTGAAACCGCAAGACAGCGTCCGCCTCGCCGGATTCGTTACCGCCGTGCGCACCATGATGGGCAAGCGCGGCAAAATCGCCTTTGTCAGCCTCGAAGATTTGAGCGGGCAGATTGAAATCATGGTCAGCGGCCAGACGCTGGAAAACTGCTCCGACTACCTCAAGTCCGACCAAGTGCTGATTATCGAATCCAAAGTCAGCCGCGACGACTACGGCGGCGGCGACGGACTGCGCATCATGGCAAACCAAGTCATGACCCTGCAAATGGCGCGCGAACGCTACGCCCGCAGCCTCAGCCTCGCCCTCGCCCCCGGCCACGACATCGAACGCCTCGCTGCCATCCTCACCGCCCACCGCCTGCCCGACACGTCGCACATCCCGTTGCAACTGTCGTACAGCAACGACAAAGCGTCAGGCAGGTTTCAAGTGCCGCCGAAATGGATGGTTACGCCGAGCTCCGCGTTATTCGACGAACTGGAAAAACTGCTCGGCAGCAGGGCAGTGCGCGTGAATTGGTAAGGCGCAGGGGTCGTCTGAAACAGCGACGGAAAAACGCTGCTGTTTAAACTGCATCGCTATTAAGATTTTATTTTCAGACGACGTTTGATAAACCATTCAAAGACGTCGTCTGAAAACGCAAAACCGCACCACATTACAACTAAATCATCACTCACCACACCACATCATGAACACATACTCCGAAGAACCCGACGGCTTCATCCTGTATGACGAAAGGCCCGATCCCTTCGACAACCGCCGCGCCAGCCGTACGCGCTTTGCAGCAGTAAACCTACCCATTTTGCTGGGCATAAGCGCAGTGTCCGCACTATTGCTGTGGATTACCCAATCATGTTTGGGTCAATGCGGCATCAACCGGCAGATCGGTGGCGCAGTGCATGTCTTTGCCATCGCCCTTTACGGCCTGCTGCACTATCAAAGCACTTGGCTGGAAAAGCGCTGCAATGATGCAGGAAAGGGACATTATCCGGCGATATGGATGTTCAGAATCAGCCTCGTACTTGCCGCCATCAGCCTGATATTGCCGGTATTTACATTGCCTATGGTCGCAGGCGGACTGTTTCAATTCGTTTACGGCATGATATTGCCGTCCAACCCGCTGCCCAATCTGATGGGCTACCCCAAAGCCAACTCGACAGCCCTGCAAATCTGCGCGCTCTTAGCGTGTATCACGGCAGTGTTGATGGCTATCGGATTGTTGCATTGGTTTTAAGTATTTCCCAAATATAGTGGATTAACTTTAAACCAGTACGGCATTGCCTCGCTTTGCCTTACTATCTGTACTGTCTGCGGCTTCGTCGCCTTGTCTTGATTTAAATTTAATCCACTATAAAGCAAAGGTCGTCTGAAAACCTTATCTGGAAGGTTTCAGACGACCTTTTTCAGTATGGCGGGCTCTAATCCGTCCAACCGCCCACCCCTACTTTCCTAACCCGCGTGCAACACAAATATCGTCGGGCGTTTTTTCAAATTCGGCAGCGTTTTCGATTTCCGCCAAGCGGCAACGGTTTGGCTGATGATTTCCTGCGTCGGCAAAGTCAGATCGGTTGCAGTGCAGAGGCGGGTTTCAGGGTGCAGGGTTTCCAGTGCGTCGGCAAGCAACGCGTCGTTGCGGTAAGGCGTTTCGATGAAAAGCTGGGTTTCGTTTTGCTGGCGCGAACGCTGTTCCAAGCTCTTCAAAGCGGCGATACGCTCGCTTTTCTCGGACGGCAGATAGCCTTTGAACACGAAATTCTGCCCGTTCGCCCCTGACGCCATCAATGCCAGCAACAGGCTGGACGGGCCGACCAGCGGACGGACTTCATAGCCGTGTCGGTGCACCAATGCCACCAAATTCGCGCCGGGATCGGCAACCGCGGGACAACCCGCTTCGCTGAGGATGCCCATGCTGCGCCCTTCCTGCAAAGGTTTCAGAAGTTCGGGCAGGGTTTTCAAGTCGGTGTGTTCATTGAGGGTTTGCAGGTTCAGCTCGCGGATAGGGGTCGTGATACCCAAATGTTTCAAATGGGCGCGGGCGGTTTTTTCGGCCTCAACCACGAAATCGGTCAAGCCGGTAATCTGCGCCTGTTCGTGCGTCAGCAGGCAGGGCGTATCGGGTGCGCCCAAAGGAGTGGGAATCAGGTAAAGAATCGGGGACATGATGGTGTTTCCTATACGGAAGGTCGTCTGAAACCGTCAGACAACTGTTTTCAGACGACCTAAATGATTTCTACGCCTTCGTTTTTTAAAAACTCGACCAGTTTGAAGATGGGCAAACCGATAAGCGCGTTCGGGTCGCTGCTGTCTATGCGCTCCAGCAACGCCGCGCCCAAGCCCTCGCTCTTCGCCGCACCCGCGCAGTAAACCGCATCCGGTTCGCGCGCCAGATAACGCTCGATCTGCCCGTCTGTCAGCGCGCGCATCACGACCGACGTGTTATCGACATGACGCTGAATGCGTCCCGAGGCAGTATTCAAAAGCACGATTGCGCTGTAAAATTCAATCTTTCTGCCGCTCAAATCCCTGAGCATTTGTTGTGCATTTGCGACGTTCATCGGTTTGCCCAACTGGCGGTCATTGCACCATGCCACTTGGTCCGCGCCGATCACCAACGCGGCAGGAAATCGAGCCGCCAGCGAACGCGCCTTCCCTTCCGCCAAACGCAAGGCAGTATCCGCCGCGTTTTCACCCGCAGCAGACGTTTCGTCGAAATCAGGCGCGGCAGTTTGAAAATCAATGCCCAAACGTTCGAGCTGCGCGCGGCGGAACACCGAACCCGAACCCAATATCAAAGGCAGTTTTGCACTCATATTTTGCTTAAAAATATTGACGTTAGACTGTCGAAATTATATCATACCCCGTTTATGTCAGACCCTAATTTGATTGACCCAGAAGTTTTCGCCTCCGAAAAGCAGACCCTGCAAGGCAGCTTCCTGCTTGAGGAATTGGACGAACGAGTCCGTTCGCACGATTATCCGGCCGACAAACAGACCAAAGTGTCGTTTACGCTGAGCGGCGGACGCGACCGACTGCAGCGTTTGTTTCTCGATTTGAACGTCAAAGCCGATATGCCGCTGATTTGCCAACGATGTATCCGCCCCATGCCGTTTACGCTCGACGAAACCAGCCGTATTGTTTTGTTCGCCAACGAAGAGGACTTGGATGAAGCAATGCTTGCCGACGAAGAGTTGGAAGGCATGCCGATTGAGAAAGAACTCGACGTACGCGGGTTGGTGGAAGACCAAATCCTAATGTCGCTCCCCTTCTCCCCGCGCCACGAAAACTGCGACAATGCCGCGCTGGAACAAGTCAATCAGGACAAACCCAACCCTTTTGCTGTTTTAGCAGGTTTGAAAAGCAGTTAATCAGGACACAGTTTTATTTATCTAGGAGCTTGAAATGGCCGTTCAACAAAACAAAAAATCCCCTTCCAAACGCGGTATGCACCGCTCTCACGACGCTTTGACCGCGCCTTCTCTGTCTGTTGACAGCGTAACCGGCGAAGTACACCGCCCGCACCACATTTCCCCCAACGGTATGTACCGCGGTCGTAAAGTAGTGAAAGCCAAAGGCGAATAATCTTATTCGACTGACTGAAAAAGCCAGAATATTGCCATGCAATGCTGGCTTTTTTACATTACATCCGAACTGCCCGACTCCATGCCTGCCCATGCTTCAAAATGCGGCACGAAACCCTTGCAGTTCAAACTGATACACCCCATCCAATCGGGAATCGCCATGAAACAGAAAATCTGGTACACCTACGACGATATCCACCGCGTGATCAAAGCGTTGGCGGAAAAAATCCAAAACTCCGGCGTCAAATACGATGCCATGATCGCCATCGGCGGCGGCGGCTTCATCCCCGCCCGTATGCTGCGCTGCTTTCTGGAAATCCCGATTTACGCCGTAACCACCGCCTATTACGACAGCGACAACGAAGGACAGGTGACGGAAGAAGTCAAAAAAGTCCAATGGCTCGACCCCGTGCCTGACGCATTGAAAGGCAAAAATGTACTCGTCGTCGATGAAGTCGACGACAGCCGCGTAACCATGGAATTCTGCCTGACCGAGTTGCAAAAAGAAGATTTCGGCACCATCGGCGTTGCCGTCCTGCACGAAAAAATCAAAGCCAAAGTCGGTAAAATCCCCGAAAGCATCCCCTACTTCAGCGGCCTTACCGTAGAAGACTGGTGGATCAACTACCCTTGGGACGCACTCGACATCGACGAACACAACCGCCTTGCCGCCGAAGGCAAAAAATAAGCCCGCGACGGAGAAGCCCGCCTTCTCCCGAAACGGCAAAAGCAAAATCCGTAGAACGCCGACAAAACGAGATTTTGCCTCTTTTCAGTGTATCTTCATAAAACGCATTAGAATGTGGAACGCAACCCTTCAATCCGAAGCCCCCGACCACACATACACCCCTTTTCAGACGACCCCGTGCTGCGTATCGCAAAAAGGTCGTCTGAAACCGACTGTGAAGCCGAACAAACCCACAGAGGCAGCCGACACCGCCCCTCTTCCGTTTCACAGCACAAACCGGAGAACAACATGATTACATTGGCCGTAGATGCCATGGGCGGCGACTCAGGTCTCCCAGTTACCGTCCCCGGTGCCCTTGCCTTTTTGAAACAGCAGCAAGACGTACACCTCATTATGGTCGGCGACGAATCCGCCGTCCGCCAAGCCCTCTCCGCAGCCAACGCGCCGATGGAGCGCATTACCGTGCTCCACGCCTCCGAAGTCGTCGGCATGGACGAAGCCCCTCAGCTTGCCCTGAAAAACAAAAAAGACTCCTCCATGCGCATTGCCATCAACCAAGTCAAAGAAGGCACCGCGCAAGCCGCCGTCTCTGCCGGCAACACCGGCGCGCTCATGGCGACCGCCCGCTTCGTCCTCAAAACCATTCCCGGCATCGACCGCCCCGCCATCGCCAAATTCCTGCCCTCCGACAGCGAACACCTGACCCTCGCCCTCGATTTGGGCGCAAACGTCGATTGCACGCCCGAGCAGCTCGTACAGTTCGCCATCATCGGCAACGAACTCTTCCAAGCCCTCTACCCGCAAAAAGGCAGCCCGCGCGTCGGCCTGCTTAACGTCGGCACCGAAGACATCAAAGGCACGGACACCGTCAAACAAACCTTCAAACTGCTCAAAAGCAGCAAACTGAATTTCATCGGCAACATCGAAAGCAATGGCGTCCTATATGGCGAAGCCGACGTGATCGTCGCAGACGGCTTTGTCGGCAACATCATGCTCAAAACCATCGAAGGCGCGGTCAAATTCATGAGCGGAGCCATCCGTCAGGAATTCCAACGCAACCTGTTCAACAAAATGGCCGCCGTCGCCGCCCTCCCCGCCCTGAAAGGCTTGAAAAGCAAACTGGATCCCCGCAAATTCAACGGCGCCATCCTGCTCGGCCTGCGCGGCATCGTCATCAAAAGCCACGGCGGCACAGACGATGTCGGTTTCAGCTATGCCTTAGAAGAAGCCTACCACGAAGCAAAATCCGCCGGCCTGTCGAAAATCGAACAAGGTGTCGCCGAACAATTCGCCGCCTTGGAAGCGATTAAGGCAGAACAAGCCGCTCAAGAAGCACAGCAAGCCGAAGAAACCAAAGTTTAAGGTCTCTCTGCGCAAATCCTCCAAGCGTGTTTGCCACATAGCAAAAGGGTCGTCTGAAATCCGTTTTCAGACGACCCTTTGAGTTTGAATCATTCAAAGTCAATCATGTATAGTCAATCAACGTTTAATTATAGTGGATTAAATTTAAATCAGGACAAGGCGACGAAGCCGCAGACAGTACAGATAGTACGGAACCGATTCACTTGGTGCTTCAGCACCTTAGAGAATCGTTCTCTTTGAGCTAAGGCGAGGTAACGCCGTCCTGGTTTAAAGTTAATCCACTAAAAACAGCACGGTCTAGCCCGCCCTAATACCCCATTTGTCTGATAGGCTTCACTTTCTTATCGCAATACTTCAAACCGATACTGGTTTATCCTCTTCTATTTCTTTCCAACTCTGTCAGCAATAACCATTAAATCTTATTATCTTTCAATCAATTATATTAAATTTACGATTTCTTATCAATTTTGTATTGATAATTATTTTTATTAGCGTATAATCAAAACCACTCGGAAGCCGTCCGCTCCGAGCCATTAAACGACAGATTATCCCCTCTTCTTTTTGTCTCATTACCTTCGGAGTGCGCATATACGAGAAATACCGTTCCCATTTATATCAGATACTCAAAACCGAAAAACACAAAACCCGCTATCTCAACAGCGGGTTTTGTGTTTGTTTTGTATGGAGAACGACACAGCCCCCCATCAAACTGGAAATCGCAAGAAGCTGCTGACGGAATACCGCTCCCTCCCTGATGACACCCTTCCATCCGTGACTGAAAAGGTCGTCTGAAATGGAAATCTCCAATTTCAGACGACCCCAGTTAAACATCTAAAAATCAAACCCTAATATAAAACGTCGTCTGAAACCTGATATCCGGTTTTCAGACGACGTTTTTGATGCCGTTTGTTTCAAACAGTCTTACTGCTGCGTGGCAGGTTGGCTAACGGTTTCGCGTTTCAAACCGCCGCCGAGTGCTTTATAGAGGTCGGCGAGGTTTTCAAGGCGGGTAAGCTGGTTGGCAAGCAACGCGGTTTCTGCACCATAGCTGCTGCGTTCTGCGTCAAGCAGGTCGAGGGCGTTGGATACGCCGTGTTTGTATCGCAGATTGATAAGGCGCAGGGAGTCGTTGTAAGCGCGGCTTTGTTTGTTTAGCGCGGCGTAGCTCTTGTCGAGTTGCTCGCGTGCGACCAAGGCGTTGGATACGTCTTGGAAGGCGGCTTGTACGGCAGCTTCGTAAGCAACGATTTGCGCCTCTTTACGCAGCTTGGCTACGTCGAGATTCGCTTTGTTGGTACCCCAGTTGAAAATCGGCAGGGTAATGGAAGGTGCAAACGACCAGATGCCCGTACCGCTTTTGAAGAGGCCGCTCAACTCGCCGGACGCGGTGCCAACCGATCCGGTCAGGCTGATGGTGGGGAAGAAGGCGGCGCGCGCTGCGCCGATGTTGGCATTGGCTTGTTTGAGCGAGTGTTCTGCGGCGCGGATGTCGGGACGGTTCAGCAGGACTTCGGAACTCAAGCCGGCAGGCAGTCGGGTGATTTTGAACTGTTTGCTTAAAGGCAGCGCGGCAGGCAGGTCTTCCGGCAGGGGTTGGTTAATCAGGGTCGCCAAGGCATTGCGGGCTTGTTCGCGGTTTTTGACGGCGTTCGCGTAATCGGCTTTGGCGGATTCAATCAGGGCTTCCTGTTGACGCAAATCGACGGCGGAAATCACGCCTACTTTGTGGCGCATTTGGGAAAGTTTGTAGGTGGCTTCGCGGGTTTTGAGGACGCGCTGCGCCAATGCCATCGATTCTTGGGCGTACAGTTCGTTGAAATGGGCTTTAGCAACGGCGGCAATCAGAGCAAGGTGGGCGGCATCGCGGTTGGCGGCTACGCTGAAATAACCTTGCAAGGCGGCTTGGCTGTTGCTGCGGACGCGCCCGAAAAGGTCAAGCTCATAAGCGGCCACACCCAAACCGACACTGTATTCGCTGCGGGTAACTCCGCCGCTCAAGCTGCCTGTCCGCGTACCGGTACCGCTGGCGTTTATGCTCGGCAGCAGGTTGTTGCGGGCAATCATGTATTGTTTGCGGTAGATTTCGGCGTTCAGCGCGGCGGTGCGCAGGTCGGTATTGCGTTCCAACGCGATGTCGATAAGGCGGTGCAGGCGCGGGTCGGCAAAGAAGTCCTGCCAGCCCAAGTCGGCGGCGCGGATGCCGTCGTCGAAGGTGTCGTATTTGAAGGTTTCGGCAACTTCAACCTGCGGTTGTTCGTATTTCGGGATCATGGTACAGGCGGACAGCGCGACGGCTGCGGCGACGGTACTCAATACCGTTTTGAATGTCTTTTTGTTCATAAGGATTCCTTGGGGTCGTCTGAAATCCGTGTTTCAGGTTTTCAGACGACCTTTTTGCTTAGTGCTTGTTGTCCGTATTTTGATCTTCATGGGAAATCATGTCTGCTTCGGCAGCGTGTTTCACTGCCATTTCATGTTCGTGCGGAGTTTCCTTGAAGAATTTGCGCACGATGACATAAAAGAGCGGCACAAGGAACACGGACAAAATCGTACCGATCAACATGCCCCAGAACACAGTCGTACCGATAGCACGCTGGCTGGCAGAGCTGGCACCGCTGGCAACATACAGCGGAACCACGCCTAAAATGAAGGCAAACGAGGTCATGATAATCGGACGGAAACGCAAGTGTGCAGCGGCAAGCGCGGCTTCAATCGCGCTCTTACCCTGCGCTTGCAGGTCTTTGGCGAACTCGATAATCAAAATCGCGTTTTTCGCACTCAAACCCATCACCGTAACGAAACCGACTTGGAAGTAGATATCGTTGGCGTATGCCGGAATACTGCCCAGCAGCGCTTCAAACATATTGCGCCCCGTAACGCCCAATGCCGCGCCAATCAAGCCCAACGGAATCACAAGGATAACTGCCAACGGGATAGACCAGCTTTCGTACAAAGCAGCCAATACCAAGAATACAGCGGCAGCGGCCAATGCGTACAACACGACGGTTTGCGAGCCGCCTTTGGCCTCTTCACGAGACTGGCCGCCCCATTCCAGACTGTAACCGCCGCCCATGTCATCAACCATTTGCTGTACCGCAGCCATGGCCTGACCGGAAGATACGCCATTAACAGGCGAACCGGAAAGCTCCATTGCAGGATAACCATTGAAGCGGACGCTTTGTTCCATACCGTTTACCCAAGAAACAGTAGCAATGGTAGAAAGCGGTACGGCAACACCGGATTTATTCGGCACGGTCAAGTTCAGAATATCGGCAGGCTGCATACGGGCACTCGCATCAGCTTGTACCATCACGCGTTGCAGACGGCCTTGATTCGGGAAGTCGTTTACATAAGACGAACCCAAAGAAGAAGCCAAAGCAGTACGGATGTCAGAGAACGAAATACCTTGTGCAGCTGCGGCAGAGCGATTGATGTCGATTTTCAACTGCGGCGCATCTTCCAAACCGCTCGCACGAACGGTACTTGGGTTAAACAAACCGCTTTTGCGCATTTTGTCAATCAGCTCATTGCGCTTGGCCAACAATGCAGCATGGCCGCTGTTGTTACGGTCTTGCAGGTAAATCGTCAAGCCGGAACCTGTACCCAATTCCATAATGGCTGGAGGCACAATCGCCAAACCGAAACCGTCTTTCAGCGTAGCCATCATCATACCGGTCAACTTACCGGAAATAGAAGTCGCATCGCTGCCCGGAGCAGTACGTTCGCTCCAATCTTTCAGAATGACAAAGCCCAAAGCCATGTTTTGACCGGAGCCTGAAAAACTGAAGCCGGAAACGGTAATAATGTTCTCAATCTCAGGTATAGATTTTGCCAGTTGAGTGATTTGAGCCAAAGTTGCATCGGTACGCTCTTTGGTTGCACCGGCAGGCAATTGTACGCTCAACATCAAGTTACCTTGGTCTTCAGACGGCAAGAAGGAAGTCGGCAGACGCATAAACAGGAATACGCCCACAACAGTCAAACCAATATAGACAACCATCATGCGCAAAGTCTTGCGCAAGACTTTGGCAACCCAGCCTTCATAGCCGTGTGTCCAGTTGTCAAATTTTTTGTTAAACCAACCGAAGAAACCTTTTTTCTCTTCGTGATGACCCTTCTGAATCGGTTTGAGCATGGTGGCACACAATGCCGGAGTCAGCGTCAAAGCAAGGAATGCGGAGAAGCCGATCGATGCCGCAATGGTCAGGGCAAACTGTTTGTAAATGTTACCGGTTGCACCGCTAAACATCGCCAGCGGCACAAATACAGACATCAACACGGCAGTAATACCGATTACCGCACCGGAAATCTGACCCATCGCTTTTTTGGTTGCAGCCTTAGGCGACAGACCTTCGCTCGCCATAATACGCTCAACGTTTTCAACGACCACAATCGCGTCATCGACCACAATACCGATCACCAATACCATCGCAAACATGGTCAATACGTTAATCGACATACCCATGTATGAGATAAAGGCAAAACCGCCCAACAGGGAAATCGGTACAACAATGGTCGGAATCAGCGTATAGCGGATGTTTTGCAGGAAGAGATACATCACTAAGAATACCAAAACAATGGCTTCCAAAAGCGAATGGATCACTTTCTCAATCGAAATTTCCACAAATTTGGAAGTATCGTAAGGAACTTTCCAGCTCATGCCGTCTGGAAAATACTTCTGCAAAACCGCCATTTTTTCTTTTACTGCAGTCGCCGTTGCCAAAGCGTTACCGCTGTTAGACAGCATCACTGCCATACCGGTGGTGTTCACGCCGTTCAAGCGTGTAGAAGTAGAATAGTCCTGCATACCCAAGCTGACTTTGGCAACGTCTTTCAGATAGACGTTCGAGCCGTCAGTATTGGATACCAAAATGATGTTGCCGAACTCTTCAGCAGTGCTCAGCTGACCTTGCGCTGTAACGGTCGCCGAAATGGTCTGACCTGCAGCCGCCGGCAAAGAACCGATGGAGCCTGCTGAGATTTGAATGTTTTGTGTCGCAAGCGCATTGGTTACCGTTGCAAAAGACAGGTTGTAGTTTTGCAGTTTTTTCGGGTCAACCCAAATACGCATGGCGCGTTGCGCACCAAACAATTGTACCTGCCCTACCCCGTCGATACGCTGCAGTTCAGGAATGATATTGCGCTGGGCGTAATCGTTCATTTCCTCAATGGATTGCTTTTCAGAAGAAAGCATGACCACTTGCAAGAAGTTGGAACGCGCTTTAGATACGGTTACACCATATTGCTGTACGGTAGACGGCAATGTGGACAACACTTCCGACAATTTGTTCTGCACGTCCACCTGCGCCAAATCTTCATCGGTCTCAGGTGTAAACGTCAGACTGACGCTGCCGCTGCCGCTGGAATTGGCAGAAGTCGTCATATAGTCCAAACCTTCCACACCGTACATATTACGTTCGATAACGGCCAGTACGCTGTCTTCCATTACCTGAGCAGAAGCGCCCGGATAAGTAGCGCGCAAAGTAATGGTCGGTGCAGCAACGGACGGATATTGGGAAATCGGCAGTTTTTGAATGCCGAAAATACCCGCTGCGATGATAAAAATCGCAATCACCCATGCAAAAATGGGGCGGTCAATAAAAAACTTAGCCATGGATGCCTTCCTTATTTAGCCGCAGATGCCGGTTTGGCTTCAAAGGTCATCTGAACGTCTTTTTTCGCTTCGGAAGCAGCTTTCGGAGCAGCTCCGGCAGCAGATGCCGCCGCATTTTCAGGAGATGTCCATTCTTTAGGCGTTACCTTTTTCGCGCCACTCATGGCGGCGATACTGGTGCCGTCCACAACGACTTTGTCGCCGTCGTTCAGACCCGCAGTGATAATCCAGTTGGTTCCCTGCTGCTGGGTGACTGTTACCTCGCGCGGCTCCATTTCGCCTTTGGCGTTCACAATCGTTACAGTATCTTTCGTACCGCGCGTTACTGCCTGCTGCGGCACGACGAAGGCATTGTCGGCAGCCACTTGTTCCATCAAGACGCGCACATAAAGACCGGGCATCAGGATATTTTTGTCGTTCGGCACTGAAGCGCGCAGCGTGATTTGTCCGGTCGTTTCGTTAACAGACGGATCGGAGAACAGCAAACGGCCTTTATGAGGATAAACTTCGCCGTTGTCGAACTTGATGCCCACTTCAATCGCACCGTCCACGCCCGACAGCTTGCCCTCGGCAACCTGTTGGCGCAGCTTCATTACTTCGGTCGCAGATTGAGTGATGTTCACATACATAGGATTGGTTTGGCGGATGGTTGCCAGAACGGTCGTATCACCCGCGTTCAACAGCGTACCTTCGGATACTTTGGACTGCCCGATGAAACCTGAAATCGGCGCGGTAATGCGCGCCCTGTTCAGATTGATACCGGCAGATTTAATCGCCGCCTGAGCCGCTTTGACGCTTGCTTCGGCAGAACGTTTCGCCGTTACCGCCGCATCGTAGTCCTGTTTACTGATGGCATCGGCGGCAACCAGCGGCTTGTAACGCGCCAAGTCGGCATTGGCTTTGGCAAGGGTTGCCTGCGCGCTTGCCAACTGGGCGCGCGAGCTTTCCAGATTTGCTTCATAGGTGGAACTATCGATTTGGTAAAGCGGCTGTCCGGCGCGGACATAGCTGCCCTCTTGAAACAGGCGTTTTTGGATGATACCGCCGACTTGGGCGCGGACATCCGCGGTACGCAGCGACTCCAACCGACCCGGCAGCTCGGTCGTCAGCGCGACGGTTTCAGGATGGACGGTAACGACACCGACCACCGGTGGCGGAGCTTCTTTTTGCGCAGCTGCCTGCTGCCCTTTTCCATCTTTTGCACCTTGCGTCGCATCGGTGCCTTTGTTACACGCTGAAAGAGCCAACGCAGTAGCGGCAGCGATTGCCGCCATGCGCATCACCTTAGAAGCATAAGAAGCCATTACTTTTCCTATCTGTATAATTGTTATGAGGTTTTACCCTATACTTTGTCATCATAGCCGATTTTTGGTTCCGAAACAACAATAACCTGCCTCAATATCCGGAGCAGGTCGTCTGAAAAATTATTTTATACTTGAGAGCCAATCTCAATTACAGGAGTCATTATACATACATGCTTGCATGGATACAAAGTATTTTTTATAATCCCCAACATTCCACTTAACTTGAAACAGGCATCATGCGGAAAACCAAAACCGAAGCCCTTAAAACCAAAGAACATCTCATGCTCGCCGCACTGGAAACCTTCTACCAAAAAGGCATCGCGCGCACTTCCCTCAACGAAATCGCCCAAGCCGCCGGCGTCACGCGCGGCGCTTTGTATTGGCATTTCAAAAACAAAGAAGACTTGTTCGACGCCCTCTTCCAGCGTATTTGCGACGACATCGAAAACTGTATGCATCAGGACGCGACCGATAGCGATGAACAAGAGTGGCCGCTTTTCCGCCGCACCTTGATGCACTTTTTCACGCGCCTGCAAACCAACGACATCCACTATAAATTCCACAGCATCCTGTTTTTAAAATGCGAACACACCGAGCAGAACGCCGCCGTCATCGACATTGCGGATAAACATCAATCGATTTGGCGCGAGAAAATTACCGAAGTCCTGACCAAATCCATCGCACAACATGCCTTATCCGAAGATTTGGATACCGACATGGCGGTCATCTTCATCAAATCGACGCTGGACGGCTTGATTTGGCGTTGGCTCTCGTCCGACAAAAGTTTCGACCTTGCCCAGACCGCACCGCGCATGATTGACATCCTCTTGGATAATCTGAAAAACCACCCGCAACTGCGTAAGCAAAAATAACGGACCGTACACAAAAGGTCGTCTGAAAACAAGCATCACACGTTTTCAGACGACCTATTCTCTGCCTCAGCAGGCGTTATATAGTGAATTAAATTTAAATCAGGACAAGGCGACGAAGCCGCAGACAGTACAGATAGTACGGAACCGATTCACTTGGTGCTTCAGCACCTTAGAGAATCGTTCTCTTTGAGCTAAGGCGAGGCAACGCCGTACTGGTTTAAAGTTAATCCACTATATATTATGAATCAACCCGTTAGACAAACAACGTCCGAACAATCCCTGCTTAACAAAAACGTCGTCTGAAAACCCTTTTTCAAGTTTTCAGACGACGTTTTCTTATTTTCCTATCAACGCGTTACCGGCTTATATTTAATCCGTTTCGGTTTCGCACCTTCTTCGCCGAGTCGGCGTTTTTTATCGGCTTCGTATTCCTGATAGTTGCCGTCGAAGAACACCCATTTCGAATCGCCTTCGCACGCCAAGATATGCGTGGCGATGCGGTCGAGGAACCAGCGGTCGTGCGAAATCACCATTACGCTGCCGGCAAATTCCAGCAATGCGTCTTCCAGCGCGCGCAGGGTTTCCACGTCTAGGTCGTTGGACGGTTCGTCCAGCAGCAACACATTGCCGCCGCTCAACAAGGTTTTTGCCAAGTGCAAACGTCCGCGTTCGCCGCCGGAAAGCTGCCCCGCGATTTTGCTTTGGTCGCTGCCTTTAAAGTTGAAACGACCCAAATATTGGCGGGCGGGGATTTCAAACTGTCCGACCTGCAAAATGTCGCGACCTTCGGCAATGTTGTCGAACACGGTTTTGTCGTTTTGCAAACCTTCGCGGCTTTGATCGATCAGGCTCATTTTCACGGTTTGGCCGATTTTCACTTCACCCGAATCGGGCTGCTCTTTGCCCGCAATCATTTTGAACAGCGTCGATTTACCCGCGCCGTTCGGGCCAATGATGCCGACAATCGCGCCCGCAGGCACTTTGAAGCTCAAATCGTCAATCAGCACTTTATCGCCGAACGATTTGGAAACATTCACAAATTCAATTACTTCGTTACCCAAACGCTCGGCGACGGGAATGAAGATTTCCTGCGTTTCATTGCGTTTTTGGTATTCGTAGTTGCTCATTTCCTCAAAACGCGCCAGACGCGCTTTGGACTTGGCTTGGCGGCCTTTGGCATTTTGGCGCACCCATTCCAATTCCTGCTTCATCGCTTTTACACGCGCGGCTTCGGATTTTGCCTCGTTTTCCAAGCGTTTTTCTTTCTGCTCCAGCCAAGACGAGTAATTGCCTTTCCACGGAATACCGTGGCCGCGGTCGAGTTCCAAAATCCATTCGGCAGCGTTGTCGAGGAAGTAGCGGTCGTGCGTTACCGCGACCACCGTGCCGGGGAAGCGCACGAGGAATTGCTCCAGCCATTCGACCGATTCCGCATCCAAGTGGTTGGTCGGCTCGTCCAGCAGCAACATGTCGGGCTTGCTCAACAAGAGTTTGCACAAAGCGACGCGGCGTTTTTCACCGCCGGACAGATTGCCGATTTTGGCATCCCATTCCGGCAGGCGCAGCGCATCGGCGGCGATTTCCAATTCGTGTTCCGCACCGCCGCCCGTGGACGAACCTGCCGCAATAATCGCTTCCAAGCGGCCCTGTTCTTCCGCCAGCGCGTCAAAATCCGCATCAGGATTGGCATACTCGGCATACACTTCTTCCAAACGTTTCTGCGCCGCAGCCACTTCGCCCAAACCGCTTTCCACTTCCTCACGCACGGTTTTTTCCGGATCAAGCTCCGGCTCTTGCGGCAGATAGCCGATTTTGATGCCACCCATCGGCACGGCTTCGCCCTCAAATTCCTTATCCACACCCGCCATAATCCGCAGCACGGTGGACTTGCCCGCGCCGTTCAAACCGAGCAGGCCGATTTTCGCGCCGGGGAAGAAGGAAAGGGAAATATCTTTAATGATGGTTTTCTGCGGCGGCACAACCTTGCTCACGCGCAGCATGGAATAGACGTATTGTTGGGACATGGTTTTCTCAATTCGGTCAAACAAATTTCAGACGACCCATTTTAACCGATTGCACCGATTGTTGCTTGCACGGATGATATTTAGAGGGGAAATAGATGGGATGAGCAAAAGGCTTATTAATCACTTTCTGCTTATTCTGATTCATAAAGAGTTTGTTATTCACAAATGAATACCAAACTCTTTATGAATCATTTTTTGCTGAATTTGATTGACAAAATTGTTTGTCTATCACAAATGGGCGACAATACTTTTTTATATCAGCGAATATTTTGAGGAACACAAAGAACGCCACACAGAATTGATGCGCCAAGCTTCTCAAATTGGCAAGCAGCGCATAACCTTGAAATTGCCCAAAGCATTCATGCACTTTATGAAGAAATGAAGTTCATTTTTACCAAAACACTCTCCTCCAAACATTCACTTGCCGTGCTAGATTTTGTTTTTACTTATCCCGTTTTCCGAAACAGCCGATTATCAGAACTGACCAACATCCCGCCTGCAACTGCAAACCGTTTCACCAAAGCATTATTGGAAAAAGGTATCTTGACATTAAAAGAAGAAGCAAGCGGAAGAAAATCAGCATTGTATTCATTTGAGAGGATGATGGAGTTGGTAAGGGTTTAATGAAAAAGGTCGTCTGAAACCTTTTCAGACGACCTCAAAACAAATCCAAAATTAAAACATAAAAGGAGCATCTCATGTCCCAATATCCCCCAGCCACGCTAATTTCCTGTCTGCAACAGCACCAAATCCCCGCCGGACACATCACTGCCTTGCAGCACTTTACCCCCAAAGATGGTTTTTGCTTTCATCACGACGATACGGATTGGCAAAACAGCAAAGATTATTTTGACGAATATTGGCAGGCTTTACCGGTTGCACCTATTTTACAGGACGAAGAAAGCAACGAATGGTTTGTGTACCTTACCGGGCCGCTACTCGGCATGGTCGGACACTTTCAACACGATGACCCCGACCTGGTACCCAGTTTTGCTACCATCCCTGACTTCCTCGCCGCCATTTCAGCTTACCCCGAAGCACAAGACGGCTACGAACTGCTGCATGATAAGTGTGCCTACCAATTTCCCAATCCCATACCGCCGCTGGATGCAGCCGCACGTCAAGCCGCCATGCAACAGCTTCGGCAGGCGGCAGAGGAAAGCGACGATGACGAAATCCGCCAGTGCCTGCATTTCGCTTGGTTTAATCTCATCGCTAAAGACGAAATCGCCCAATGGCTGCTGCCCTATCTCGATGACGAGGATATGTATGTGCAGGAACGCGCCATAGAACTTATCGGCAAACACAACTACCAAGCCACACGCGACAAATTGTGCGAACTGCAAACGACGGCACTTCCCAACGGACAAACCGCCGCGCAACGTGTCTTGAAAATGTGGGGCATTTAAGCATTAGAAGGTCTGTCCATCTAACGGCGCACATCGCTTCAAATCAGCCAAAAAGTCGTCTGAAAATCAGTTTTCAGACGACCTTTTATCTTTTATACGGAGGCATCCATCATCAGCCTGCCGCCTGTTTTTTCCACTCGACACGCTCTGTCAAGTCGGTATTGAAATGCGCGCCAATGTTTTGCCGCCTTGCGTATGCGGCTTGGGCGACGGCGAGGCTGCATTCGAGCAGGTTGCGGTTTTCGTATTCGGACGCGGTGTGCGGCTCGGTTTGATTTTGTTTCCAAAGCCGCAGTTGGGCGATGGCGCGGCGCAGGCCGGTATCGTTGCGGAGGATGCCCAGATGGCGTTGGTTGAAGGCTTGCAGGGCGGGGCGACTGAATGTGTTTTGGAGGTCGCCTGAAAAGATGTCTGCTTCGGCGGAGGGGTTTTCAGACGACCTTTGGGACGGTGCGGTTTGGAATGCTTGTCCGTCCGCGATGGTTTGGGCGGCAAGTCTGGCGGTAACGACGCATTCGAGCAGGGAGTTGCTGGCGAGGCGGTTGGCTCCGTGCAACCCTGTGCAGGCGGTTTCGCCTAAGGCGTAGAGCTGCGGCAGGGAGGTTCTGCCGCTGGGGTCGGTTTGGATGCCGCCGCAGGTGTAGTGTTGCACAGGGCGGACGGGGATGGCTTGGCGCGTGATGTCCAAGCCGCATTGGGACAGGCAGTGCCGATGGATGGACGGAAAATGCTGACGGACGAACGCTGCGGGTTGATGGCTGATGTCGAGCGAGACGAAGTCTTGCGTTTGTTTGGCGATTTCGGCGGCGATGGCGCGGGCAACGATGTCGCGCGGCGCGAGTTCGGCACGGCGGTCGTAATGCGGCATAAACCGTTCGCCCGCTTGGTTGGTCAGGATGCCGCCTTCGCCGCGCACGGCTTCGGAAATCAGGAAGGTGCGGCCGTTTTCAGACGGCCTTGCCAAGCCTGTGGGGTGGAATTGGATAAATTCGAGGTTTTCGACTGCGCAGCCTGCGCGTATCGCCATGGCGATAGCGTCGCCCGTGCATTCGGGCGGCGTGGTGGTGGCGGCGTAGATCTGCCCCAAGCCGCCGCCTGCAAGTATGGTATGGCGGGCGCGGATGCGGTAGGTTTCTTGCGTTCGGCAGTCGAGGACGGTCAGTCCGCACGCTGCGCCTGATTCGGTTTGGATATCCAACGCCATCTGCCGCTCGCAAACGCGGATGTTCGGGCGGCGGCGTATTTGGACAATCAGGCTCTGCATGACGGCTTCGCCCGTGTAGTCGGCGACGTGGGCGATTCGGCGGCAGGTGTGTCCGCCTTCGCGCGTCAGGTGCAGGCCGTCATGACTCCGGTCGAACGCCACGCCCTGCGCCAGCAACCATTCGATTGCCGGTTTGCCCTGCGACAGGATAGTGCGGACGGCGGCCTCGTCGCACAAACCTGCGCCCGCTTCCAAGGTATCGGCAACGTGTCTTTCGATGTCGTCCTCTCCCGACCACGCCGCCGCAATCCCGCCTTGTGCATGACGGCTGGCGGTGTCGTCCAGCCGGTTTTTGCACAAAATGACGATGCGGAACGATTCAGGCAGCGACAGGGCGAGCGTCAGTGCCGCCAGCCCGTTTCCGGCAATCAATACGTCGCAATCGGTTTGCATGGTGTTGTCCTTGTTTGAGAGGTCGTCTGAAACGGTATAGTGGATTAATCAATGCCCCGACATATGCGACATGGTATTGAGCAGCACCACGCCCAGCAAAATCAAACCGATGCTGACAATCCCAATGAAATCAGCTTTCTCACCGAAAAACACCACGCTGACTAAAGCCGTTAAAACCAGTCCCACGCCTGCCCAAATGGCGTATGCTGTAGCCAGCGGCATGGTTTTCAGTGTCATAGACAAGGCCCAAAAACACACCGAAAAGCTGACTATCACGCCAATAGAAGGCCACAGTTTGCTAAACCCGCCACTCAGTTTGAGCATGGAAGAACCGCAGACTTCGCTTAAAATTGCTACAGTCAGAAAGAGCCAGTGCATTTGCATGTTTTTACCTGATAAATGAAAGAAAGTATAATTATATCAATGCAATAACATAAAAAACAGTCTTGTTTTTAAAGATTTTTTGTGCGCAAACCCCGTCTTGGGAAAGCAGGCGGGCGGTATTTTCAGGCTGCACCCATTACGAACGGCAAATCAGGCGGGCCCCATGCCGTTGAACACATCCCCGCGTTTGAGTCCTGCCGCGAAGTCGAGCATACGCTGCAAAGGCAGTTTGGCGGCTTCGCCCAGCTTCCTGTCCAACAGGATTTCGTTGCGCCCGCCTGTCAGGGCGTATTTGATGCCGCCCAGCGAATTCATCGCCATCCACGGGCAGAACGCGCAGCTTTTGCAGCTTCCGCCGTTGCCCGCCGTCGGCGCGGCGATAAATTCTTTGTCGGGCGCCTGCTTTTGCATTTCGTGCAGGATGCCCAAATCGGTCGCCACGATGAATTTTTTTTCGGGACGCGATACGGCGGCCTTCAGCAGTTTGCTGGTCGAGCCGACCACGTCGCCTAATTCGATGACGCTTTGCGGCGATTCGGGGTGAACCAGCACCGCCGCGTCGGGGTGCTTCGCCTTCAAGGCCGCCAGCTCCTGCCCTTTGAATTCGTTGTGGACGATGCACGAACCCTGCCACAGCAGCATATCCGCGCCCGTTTCGCGGCGGATGTAGTCGCCGAGGTGGCGGTCGGGCCCCCAAATCAGCTTCTCGCCGCGCGATTTCAAATACGACACGATTTCCAACGCCACCGAAGACGTTACCACCCAGTCGGCACGCGCTTTCACGGCGGCGGAAGTGTTGGCGTACACCACCACCGTGCGGTCGGGGTGTTGGTCGCAAAACGCCGAAAACGCCTCTTCCGGGCAACCCAAATCCAAAGAACATTCCGCTTCCAAATCAGGCATCAGCACCGTTTTTTCAGGGCAGAGGATTTTCGCGCTCTCGCCCATGAAGCGCACGCCAGCCACCACCAGCGTACCGGCTTCGTGTTCCGCACCGAAGCGCGCCATCTCCAACGAATCGCCCACACATCCTCCTGTTTCCAAAGCCAAATCCTGAATCAGCGGATCAACATAATAATGCGCCACCAAGACCGCGTTTTTCTCCTTCAGCAAAGCCTTGATTTCGTCTTTCAGACGGCCTGCCGTCTCGCGGTCGGGCGTATCGGCAACCTTCGCCCACGCCTGACGGATTTGGCAGGCGGAAGTCGGTGTCTGGATGAGGGGCATATCGTAATCGAACGAGCGGCGGGCGGCGGTTTGCATGATGTTTCCTTGTAGCTGGTTTTTGAGGCGGCATGAAGGTTTGCCGTCTGTTTTTCAAACTGTTTCTATATTATGCTCAACTTGAGTATAATATGCAAGGTCGTCTGAAAACAGGTTTGAGATACCGCAAAACCGACCCGCTTCGTTCCGACAAACCGCTTTGGTTTACAATAAAGCCTTTCCCACCCGCAGAAAGCCGAGCATGGACGCCTACCCCGAAGCCGAAGCCCCGCCGCAAAGCATCGTCGAGCTGGTTCCCGTATTGATTGCCGTTACCGACGGCGGCCTGCGGGTGTTGACCGTCGCCCAAGGCACGCTCCTGCCCAACGGCCCGCTCTCCCCCCTGCGCAATTCCCTGCAGGCGGGCGTGAAGCTGTGGGTCGCCAAGCAGACTTCGCAGCCTATGGGCTATGTGGAACAGCTTTACACCTTTGTCGACACCCACCGCCGCAACGAACACGGCATGCCCGTCTTGTACGTCAGCTATCTGGGGCTGGTGCGCGAGGCAGCCGACAGCATCCTGCATCCCGACGCGAAATGGCAGGACTGCTACGACTATTTCCCGTGGGAAGACTTGCGCACCGACGGCGGACAGCGCGACGCTATCGTCAGCCGCCTGCGCATTTGGGCAAACTCGGCGGACACGGAGGAAGTCCGCCAAAAGCGGCTCAAGCGCATTCATTTGTGCTGGGGGGTCGAACCGGAAAACTGGTCGGAAGAATACGTTTTGCAACGCTATGAAATGCTGTATGAAAGCGGCCTGATAGCGGAAGCCGCCGAGCCGCAGGCAAACTTCGACTTCGCGCTTACGGGGCAGACTATGCGCCACGACCACCGCCGCGTGCTGGCAACCGCCCTGTCCCGCCTGCGCGCCAAAATCAAATACCGCCCCGTGATTTTCGAACTGATGCCGCCCGAATTCACGCTGCTGCAACTGCAAAACAGCGTCGAAGCCATCAGCGGCAGATTGCTGCACAAGCAAAACTTCCGCCGCCAGATTCAGCAGCAAAACCTCATCGAGCCGTCGGATACCGGTGTATCGGGCAGCAAAGGCCGTCCCGCGCAGCTTTACCGCTTCCGCGACGACGTCCTGCCCGACAGGCTGATTTCGGACATCGGACTGCCGCTGGGCAGCCGTTAGCCCGTTTTCAGACGACCTCAAATGAAGTTTTGCCCCATCGGTGCAACATCAATCTTTTTCAACAAAGGAAACCCCATGTCGTCTGAAAACACCCTCTTCCCCCTGCCCGACACCCTGTTACGCCCCATGGTGGAACAAGCCTTGAGCGAAGATTTGGGCAGGCGCGGCGACATTACGTCCGCCGCCGTCATCGCGCCCGACAAAACCGCCAAACTCTTCCTCGTCAGCCGCGAAGACGGCGTCATCGCCGGCATGGACTTGGCACGCCTCGCCTTTCAGACGATGGATCCGTCCGTCCGCTTCCAAGCCGAAGTCCAAGACGGGCAAGCCGTCCGCGCAGGTCAGACGCTGGCTGCCGTCCAAGGCAATGCCCGCGCGCTGCTCGCCGCCGAACGCACCGCGCTCAACTACCTCACGCACCTGAGCGGCATTGCCACCGCCACCGCTCGCGCAGTAGCCGAAGTTGCCGGTTACAATGTGGACATCGTGTGCAGCCGCAAAACCATCCCCCTGCTGCGCGTCCTGCAAAAATACGCCGTCAGGGCGGGCAGCGGCGTGAACCACCGCATGGGTTTGGACGACGCCGTGCTCATCAAAGACAACCACCTCGCCTATTGCGACAGCATCGCCCAAGCCGTTCGTCAGGCAAAACAGGCGGTCGGAGCATTGACCTGCGTGGAAATCGAAGTGGACACGCTGGCACAACTGGACGAAGCCATCACAGCGGGCGCAGAACGGATTTTGCTGGACAACATGGACGACGAAACCCTGAAAGAAGCGGCAAACCGCTGCCACACGCAAACCGCCCACCCCCACACCATCTACTGCGAAGCATCGGGCGGCATCGACTTCGACCGACTGAAGCGCGTAGCGCAAACCGGTGTGGACGGCATCGCCCTCGGCTATCTGACCCACAGCAGCCGCTCGTTGGACATAGGTTTGGATTTCGTGGCGTAAATTTTGCCGAAGACAGCGGCGCAGAAAGAAATCCATTCAAAAACGCCCGTTTCGTCATTCCCGCACAGGCGGGGTAAAGATGACGAAACGGGCGTTTTCTGGAGTGGATCAAAATTGCAATGATACAGCGTTGCCAACGTCCTTATGTACTTTAGCGAAATTACTTTATTTTCGACACGCACCTTACCGCTTGTCGTCATTCCCGCGCAGGCGGGAATCCATTTTTGAAATTCAGAAACCTTTTTCAAATCAAGGTTTCTCAAGTTTTACAATGGATTCCCGCCTGCGCGGGAACGACGGAAGAACGTATCGAAACTGGGAAGATAGGCGATATATGTGATGCGGCAAACAGGGTTACAGTTGCGCAAAGGTCGTCTGAAAACCCGTCACATGGTTTTCAGACGACCTCAAAATCGGATACCTGCTTATTCGCTTTCAACCTTCTCTATCTTGCGGCAGGCAATTAAAGATTCGCCGTCGGTGATGCTCATGGAAGTTTGGTTGATATCGAGAATTTGGTAATCGGTGGATTTAAAACTTTTCTTGGCGGCCATTTGTTCACTGAATTTCATATAAGAACGGTCCGCTTCGCGGCCTTTGGCGGTTTTTAAGTCTTTGACGTCAAACAAACGTTCCGAGCCTGCGCTTTCAAAAGTCATGACGATATGCCTGTCGTCTTTAATGCGCCAGAAGCCGTTGTACCATTCCCGATAACGTAAGGGAACTGCGTCGTTCAGGTTTTCTTCTTTCCACTCAATCTCGATATACCCTGCCCATAAATGCGCCGGCAGTTTGTCCTTTTGCTGAAACTCAATAAATTTAGGCGCAAACGAATGGATATCGCGTTGCGCTTTCAATTCGCAGTCCCATGCCCCGAAAAGCTGCTCTTCCTGCTTTTGCAGGGAAACTTCGGATTTCGCGGCAGGCGGCGTATTCGTTCCGCAGGCAGTCAGAAGCAATAAAGACAAGAATAAGGGTTTTATTGGTTTCATTTCCATTCCTTTGTTTTGTATATAAGTCGACCTACCATCGCTCCTGATTCAAACCTCCCGACAGGTCGTCTGAAACCCCGTCACCTAATTTTCAGACGACCTCAATCCATATCGCTTTCGGGCAGCTCCGCCGAACCCATGCGGCGCAGGATGATGTTGGTTTTGTTGCGCAGGCGTTTGCTTTTGGGGTTGTCGGCGTAAAACAGCGGCGCGGGGACGCGGGCGGCGAGTTTGGCGGCCTGCTGTTTGGTCAGGTTGGCGGCGGGTCTTTTATAGAAATACTGGGACGCGGCTTCTGCACCGAATACGCCGTAGTGCCATTCGATGGCGTTCAGATACAGCTCGAAAATGCGGTCTTTGTCGGTAACGGCTTCCATCATCGCGGTAATCGCGGCTTCTTCGCCTTTGCGGATATAGCTGCGGCTTTCGTTCAAAAACAGGTTTTTGGCAAGCTGTTGGCTGATGGTCGAGCCGCCTGCTTTGACTTCGCCGCTTTGTTTGTTGCGCTTGATGGCGTATTGGATGCCGCCCCAGTCGAAACCGCCGTGTTCGGCGAATTTGGCGTCTTCGGAGGCAATCAGGGCTTTTTTCAGATTGACCGAAATGCGGTCGTAAGGCACCCAGCGGTAATCGAGCGCGACATCTTTGCCTTCGCTTTGAAACTGCCGCATCCGCATCGCCATGAAGGCGGTTTTGTTCGGCGCGACGGCGCGGTAAGTGATGATGTTGCCGTACACATAAGCGTTGAAAAAGATAAATGCGCCCAAAGGCAGGGCAATCAGCCATTTGATGATGCGGAACATTTTATAACTCTCTCATATATTGGACGACGGGCAGGACATCGGGCGCGAAGCCGCACCAAAGCCGGTAGGAAGCTGCCGCCTGTCCGACCAGCATGCCCAATCCGTCGGCGGTTTGTTTTGCACCTGATTGGCGGGCGAACGCTAAAAACGGCTCTGCCGCTTCGCCGTAAACCATATCGTAAGCCAAGGTGCAATGTTCAAAGATTTTGGGCGATACGGCGGGAAGCTGTCCGCTTAAGCCGCCGGATGTGCCGTTGATGATGATGTCGAAGCCGCCTTCCAGTTCATCCAAAGGTATGGCTTCAATACCGAAATGCGCCGCCATTTCCGCCGCTTTGGCGTGGGTTCGGTTAGCGATAACGATGCGCGCGGGGCGGTATTCTTTCAAGACGGGAATCACGCCGCGCACCGCGCCGCCCGCGCCGAGCAGCAAGACGGTTTTGCCCGACATTTCCACACCCAGCCTCTTTGAAATATCGTCCGTCAGTCCGAGCCCGTCGGTATTGTCGCCGCGTATTTTACCGTTTTCCAGCAAAATCAGCGTATTGACCGCACCCGCTGCCAAAGCGCGTTCGGAATGTTCGTCCGACAAGGCAAACGCTTCCTGCTTGAACGGCACGGTAACATTCGCCCCGCGTCCGCCGTCGGCAAAAAACGCTTCAACCGCCTGCGCGAAACCGCCGATGTCAGCACAAATGCGTTCATATTCGATTTCAACGCCTTCCTGCAAGGCAAACTGCCGATGGATTTGCGGCGATTTGCTGTGTGCGACGGGGTTGCCGAAAACGGCATAACGGGGAACAGTGTTCATAAAAATCCTATCCGGCAGGACAAATGCAAAGACCGCCCATTATAACCGCCTTTGCCGCCTCACACCGCTGTTTTCCAATAAATCCAAATACGCATCGGATTGTTGACAATCAGGTCGTCTGAAACTATATTCCGCAAGTCAGAAATTTAACGGATTTGCGGTTTCAGACGACCTTCGGCGTGATAAAATGCAGCAGATTTTCCGCGAGATTCCGTATCCGTTACTTCCCATTTAGGAGCCGAAAATGTCTATCAAAGACGCAGTAAAACTGATTGAAGAAAGCGAAGCCCGCTTCGTAGATTTGCGCTTTACCGATACCAAAGGCAAGCAGCACCACTTCACCGTCCCCGCCCGCATCGTCCTCGACGACCCTGAAGAGTGGTTTGAAAACGGTCAGGCGTTTGACGGCTCGTCCATCGGCGGCTGGAAAGGCATTCAGGCATCCGACATGCAGTTGCGCCCCGACCCTGCGACTGCCTTCATCGACCCCTTCTACGACGACACCACCGTCGTCCTCACCTGCGACGTCATCGACCCTGCCGACGGTCAAGGCTACGACCGCGACCCGCGCTCCATCGCCCGCCGCGCCGAAGCCTACCTCAAATCCTCCGGCATCGGCGACACTGCCTACTTCGGCCCCGAACCTGAATTCTTCATCTTCGACGGCGTAGAGTTTGAAACCGA
This sequence comes from uncultured Neisseria sp., assembly GCA_963456805.1. Classification (GTDB taxonomy): domain Bacteria; phylum Pseudomonadota; class Gammaproteobacteria; order Burkholderiales; family Neisseriaceae; genus Neisseria. Next base: position 36,404 of record CAUOMQ010000005.1, read on the forward strand.
TATGCACAAAACCCGTTACGAAATCACGTCCGAAAGCGGCGCATGGGCAAGCGGGCTGCACATGGA
>CAUOMQ010000006.1:0-35348 GCA_963456805.1 uncultured Neisseria sp.
ATATATATGTTAGTTAATGTAATAAATTGCATTAAACGGTAATATAATCGAGTCGATTGCAAAAGTAAATAAGATTTTTAATCCAAATGATAACGGTCAAAAAAGCGTACTTCTATCAAAAATTATTTCCGAGAGGATAAAAAGTGCCTTAAAAAAGAGTATCAAGCCGCGCAAGAGGAACGGTAATATAGGAAAGTCTGCAAGTTGATATCAGGATCTCGAGGTCGTCTGAAAAGCCGTTTTAGGTTTTTCAGACGACCTTTTGTCAAAATAAGAACAAAACGGCTTTTAGGCAGGCGTATCTTTCAACTCCGCGCCCACATCTTTCAAACGCTGCAATACTTCGTCCCAGGCTTTGTCCAAATCGCGGCACGCCCTGCCTTCCGCCTTGATGCCGAACTCGATATGCGGTTTGACCGCCGTTCCGTCCGCATTTTGCCAGCCGACGCTGGGCAGGCTGTAAGAGCGCACGCCCGGGTAGGTGCGTTCGACGTATTCCATAATCGGCGCGACACGCGATTCGGGCTGTCCGAACACATACACGCTGCGGCTGCCGCGTTCGGTTTGGTTGAAACGGTCGGCGTAATAAGTATCCAAAACCCATTCCGCCATCGGGTGCGCCATCACGGGGAAGCCGGGGAAGAAATAATGTTCGCGGATGGAAAATCCGGCGATGTTGTTGAACGGGTTGGGCACAAGTTTTGCGCCTGCGGGAAAATCCGCCATTTTCAGGCGCTGGGCGTGTTCGGGTGCGTCGAGCGGCTCGCCGCGTTTAAGGGTAACGGCTTCGATGAACTTGGCGGCTTCGGGATGGCGGACGACGGGCAAATCCAAAGCGGCGGCGGCAGCTTGGCGGGTGTGGTCGTCGGGCGTGGAGCCGATGCCGCCGGTAACGAAGGTCGGCAGGTCGTCTGAAAAGCTGCGGCGCAGTTGTTTGACCAACAAATCGGGTTCGTCGGGCAGGTATTGCACCTGATTGAGCTTCAGCCCGCGCGATTCCAGCAGGGATTTGAAAAAGGCGAAATGCTTGTCCTGGCGGCTGCCGTGCAGGATTTCGTCGCCGATGATGATGAGGTTGAAAGCGTTCATGGATAGGTTTCTTTACCGATGCCGTCTGAAAAATGTTGATGGTGCTGTAATTTATTCCCTCTCCCGTGGGAGAGGGTTAGGGAGAGGGCTGAGCTTGCGTTTTTCAGGCAGCGTTTGCTTAAGGGCTGCTGTCTGTGCCCTCTCCCCAACCCTCCCCCGCAGGGGAGGGAGTCGGGTTGGGGATGGCGTAAAGGTCGTCTGAAAAGATTTTCAGCGAAACGGGCAAGGCTCATTTTCAGCCGACCTTTACGGCTGACAATGTGTTCTATTTATAAGATAATGTTTCAACACACAGGACTACACACAAAGCGCAGCCCTATGTATCGCCCTGATTTGGAAGAGGTTGCATTTCTCCCAAACAGTCTCTGATTCTACCGCCCCGAAGGGCGGGGTTTCAACCGTTAAGGTATTTTTAATAACCCCTTTTAAGTCCGAAGAATTGTCATGAGCCAAAACAATACTATCCTGCAACACCTCCCCATCGGTCAAAAAGTCGGCATCGCCTTCTCCGGCGGCCTCGATACCTCCGCCGCGCTGTTGTGGATGAAACTCAAAGGCGCGCTGCCTTACGCCTACACCGCCAACCTCGGTCAGCCCGACGAAGACGATTACAACGCCATCCCCAAAAAAGCGATGGAATACGGTGCGGAAAACGCCCGCCTAATCGACTGCCGTGCGCAGTTGGCACATGAAGGCATCGCCGCCATCCAATGCGGCGCGTTCCACGTTTCCACCGGCGGCATCGCCTATTTCAACACCACGCCTCTGGGCCGCGCCGTTACCGGCACCATGCTCGTTTCCGCCATGAAGGAAGACGACGTCAACATCTGGGGCGACGGCAGCACCTACAAAGGCAACGACATCGAGCGTTTCTACCGCTACGGCCTCTTGACCAACCCAGCGCTGAAAATCTACAAACCTTGGCTCGACCAACAATTTATCGACGAACTCGGCGGACGCCACGAAATGAGCGAATTTCTGATTGCCAACGGCTTCAACTACAAAATGTCGGTGGAGAAAGCCTATTCCACCGATTCCAATATGCTCGGCGCAACGCATGAAGCCAAAGATTTGGAATTCCTCAACAGCGGCATCAAAATCGTCAAACCCATCATGGGCGTTGCCTTCTGGGACGAAAACGTCGAAGTCAAACCCGAAGAAGTCAGCGTGCGCTTTGAAGAAGGCGTGCCCGTTGCACTGAACGGCAAAGAATACGCCGACCCCGTCGAACTCTTCCTCGAAGCCAACCGCATCGGCGGCCGCCATGGCTTGGGCATGAGCGACCAAATCGAAAACCGCATCATCGAAGCCAAATCGCGCGGCATCTACGAAGCCCCGGGCATGGCGTTGTTCCACATCGCCTACGAACGCTTGGTAACCGGCATCCACAACGAGGACACCATCGAACAATACCGCATCAACGGCCTGCGCCTCGGCCGCCTGCTCTACCAAGGCCGCTGGTTCGACAGCCAAGCCCTCATGTTGCGCGAAACCGCTCAACGCTGGGTTGCCAAAGCCATTACCGGCGAAGTAACCCTCGAACTGCGTCGCGGCAACGACTACTCGATTCTGAACACCGAATCGCCCAACCTGACCTACCAACCCGAACGCCTGAGCATGGAAAAAGTCGAAGACGCCGCGTTCACCCCGCTCGACCGCATCGGCCAGCTCACCATGCGCAACCTCGACATCACTGACACCCGCGCCAAACTGGGTATTTACTCGCAAAGCGGTTTGTTGTCGCTGGGCGAAGGTTCGGTATTGCCGCAGTTGGGCAATAAGAAATAAAGCAGCCCAGCCATTTTGAATTGTTTCAAACGGGAAAGGTCGTCTGAAAAACCGTTTTCAGACGACCCCACCTTTTCCTCAAATCATTTGAAATCATGAAATTCTTCACACACTTTTATCTTGAAAACCATATGTATTTCAACGACTACTTGAAATACGTCCTCATTTTTGCCGCGCTCGTCGTCCTGTTGCTCGCCGTGTCGCAATACCTGCGCCACCGCATGGACACCAAATACCGCGACCTGAGCATCATTGCCCTGCTGCTGCTTATCCTCATCAGCGGCATCCAATATCTCTCGTACAGCGAACGCCAAAACTTCGCCGCGGATACATCGCGCATGGTGGGTTTTCTCAATGCCTTGATTGAAAACCAAAAAGTGGAAAAACGCGACATCAGCGTTAACAGCACGCACCTATACAACGGCATGATCGTCGGCATCAAAAACCAATACTACGAAGTCCATTTCAATCAAGACTTCTCCGCCTACACCCTGACCCCCACCAATCTGGTCAACAACAACATCGAACTCATCGACAAAGAATAACAGGACACACTCATGGAAGCATACTCCCTCCTTGCCCTCAAACTTCTCATGGGCATTTTAGGTTTGGTTTTGCAAATCAACCTTTTAGGTAAAGGCAACCTCGCCCCCACCTCCGCCATGGATCAAGTACAAAACTTTGTACTCGGCGGCATCATCGGCGGCGTGATTTACAGCGACAGCATCGGGCTTTTGCAATTTTTCCTCGTACTGATTTTGTGGACGCTGTTGGTCTTGAGTCTGAAATTCATCAAAAACCACAACCGCTGGGTCAAATCCGTGATTGACGGCAAATCCGTTTGGATCATCGTCAACGGCAAAGTCCAAGCAGAAGAATGTATGAAAAACGGCATCAGCGCGCATGACCTCATGTTCAAACTCCGCGCCGCCGGCATCTACGAAATCGCCGCCGTCAAACGCGCCGTCATGGAACAAAACGGTCAGCTCACCGTCATCCAATACGGCGACGAAAGCCTGCGTTATCCCCTGATTACCGACGGGCAAATCGACCATGACATCTTAGAAATCATCAAACGCGACGACGAGTGGCTGCAACAGGAACTTGACCGCCTCCACCTTGATGTCTCGAAAGTCTATATCGGCGAATACATCGACGGGAAATTGGTGGCACACCCTTATCCTTCTTAATTTATAGTGGATTAAATTTAAATCAGGACAAGGCGACGAAGCCGCAGACAGTACAGATAGTACGGCAAGGCGAGGCAACGCCGTACTGGTTTAAAGTTAATCCACTATAAAAAAACAAAGGTCGTCTGAAACCTAGACTGGATTTCAGACGACCTTTTTGCATCAACCCCAAATGACGCAGGTCTTGCTGTTTTTGTTAATCGCGATATTCAAACGACGTCCCCAAAAACTGCTCTAAGGCAGAAACATGGGAATGATGCGGGTCTTTGACGGCAGTCAGCAGTAAAACGCTGCCGTGTTGCCGTTCCAACTCCAAGAGCTGCCTAATGGCGGTTTGCTCGGTATCGCCGTGCAGCTCCTCATGGTAACGGCTGACGAAACCGTCAAAATGTTCAACCGGATTCTCATGATACCAGCGGCGCAGGTTTGCACTGGGGGTGATGTCTTTGAGCCAGAGCGCCGTAGCAAAGACCTCTTTGCGGATGCCGCGCGGATAGAGGCGGTCGATAAAGACTGCGGTTTGTTCGGGGTCGGGCCGGTATGCGTAAATGCGCTGTACGGTAAACATGTTTGCTTGTCTCCAATGGATTCAGGTCGTCTGAATGTTCAGACGACCTGATGTTTTATAGTGGATTAACTTTAAACCAGTACGGCGTTGCCTCGCCTTGCCGTACTATCTGTACTGTCTGCGGCTTCGTCGCCTTGTCCTGATTTAAATTTAATCCACTATATTTTAATACTTTAATGGTTTGAAAAAAGGCGGGCAAGAACGCCCGCCTTGCAATTTATCTGCCTCAAGCGTAATGGATACCCAATACTTTGGCGTTGTGGCTGATGATTTCTTCGGCAAGCTGCGGGTTGTCGTTGAGCTTGATGCCGAAGCCGGGAACAAGTTCTTTCAGACGACCTTCCCATGAGGAAATGCGGCTTGGGAAGCATTGGTGGATAAGTTTGATCATCAAGGGTACGGCGGTTGATGCGCCGGGGGATGCGCCCAAGAGTGCGGCGAGCGAGCCGTCGGCGTGGGCGACGATTTCGGTGCCGAATTGGAGGACGCCGCCTTTTTCGGAGTCTTTTTTGATGATTTGAACGCGTTGTCCTGCGGTGATGAGTTCCCAGTCGTCAGGGTTTGCTTCGGGGTAGTATTCCAGCAGGGAGGCGAAGCGTTCTTCTTTGGTTTTGCGCAATTCGCCCAAGAGGTATTTGGTCAGGGGCATATTCGCCCAGCCGGCGCGCAGCATGGGGTAGAGGTTGTCCAAGTGGATGGACAGGGGCAAATCCATGAGCGAGCCTTGTTTGAGGAAGTTGGAGCGGAAGCCTGCGTAAGGGCCGAACATGAGGTGGCGTTTGCCGTCCACGTTGCGGGTGTCGAGGTGCGGGACGGACATGGGCGGCGCGCCGACGGAGGCTTGTCCGTACACTTTGGCGTTGTGTTGCGCGGCGGTCTCGGGGTTGCTGTTGCGGAAGAACAGTCCGGAAACGGGGAAGCCGCCGTAGCCTTTGCCTTCGGGGATGCCGGATTTTTGCAGCAGGGTCAGTGCGCCGCCGCCTGCGCCGAGGAAGAGGAAGCGGGTGCGGAGAGTGAGTTGGCCGTCGGGGTTGCGGGTGTCGCTGGTTTTGAGCACCCATGCGCCGTCGGATTCGCGTTTGATGTCGTCGACGTGGCGGTTGAACTCGGTTTTGACGCCTTTTTCGCGCAGGTATTGCACCATTTGGCGGGTCAGACTGCCGAAATCGACGTCTGTGCCTTCGGCGGAGTAGTTGGCGGCGACGGGTTGGCCTTCTTTACGGCCGTTGATGACCAGCGGCGCCCATTCGGCGATTTTGGCGCGGTCGGTGGAGAATTCCATCCGTTCGAAGAGTTTTTGGGATTTGAAGGCGTCGTAACGTTTTTGCAGGTAGTCGCAATGGTCGGTGTTCATGACCAGCGACATATGCGGGACGGTATGGATGAAGGAGTTGTCGGTGATTTTGCCTTCTTCGACAAGCGATGACCAGAACTGGCGGCTGATGTGGAATTGTTCGGCAATATTGAGGGCGCGGGTCGGGTCGATGGTGCCGTCTGCACCGAGCGGGGCGTAATTGAGTTCGCATAACGCGGAATGCCCTGTGCCGGCGTTGTTCCAAGCGTTTGACGATTCCAACGCTACGTCTTCCAAGCGTTCGATAAGGGTGATTTCCCAAGACGGTTCGAGTTCTTTGAGCAAAACGCCCAAAGTCGCGCTCATAATGCCTCCACCCACCAAGACAACATCTGTTGCTTCAGCCATGGTTGTACTCCTAGAAACAGGCATATCCTGCCTTTATGATTATCCGTTGTATTACGAACGCCTGTTTCGGTGGTAAAACCTGCTGGCGCGGTGTTTTTGGCGTGGAAGATTGCGCGCGGGTTTTACGTTTTGAACCGATGTTAAACCGTTCATAATATGTTATTGAGAATTTAGTGGATTTTTCTGAGAATTGCAAAGATTTTCTGTTTGGATTTACATAAACGCGGTTTGAAAAGGTCGTCTGAAACATTCAGACGACCTTTATTTATCAGGTGTTTGGCGGGGTTGAACCTGATTTCATTCACTTCTTAAAGACTTCAGATTGTCAGCAAGATGGACGTGTTTTGATGAAAAAATGAAGAAGAAAACGTTTTTTCAGGACGCGTCATAAGCTGCCGCTTTTTTGAGCAGTTTTGCCCTTGCCTGAGGCCATTCTTCGCGCAACAGGCTGTATTCCACTGTATCGCGCACGCTGCCGTCTTTCCGCAATTTGTGGCAGCGCAAGATGCCGTCTTGGTGTGCGCCCAGGCGTTCGATGGCGCGTTGGGAAGCGGTGTTGAGGTTGTCGGTCTGCCAGCAGGCGCAGCGGCAGTTTAAAGTATCGAAAACGTAGTCGAGCAACATGATTTTGCAGGCGGTATTGATGCGCGTGCGCCGTGCCGACAGGGCGTACCATGTGAAACCGATGTAGAGGCGGGGGATAGCGGGGTCGATGTGGTAAAGCGAAGTCGAGCCGACGATTTTGCCCGTGTCTTCGTCGATGACGGCAAAGGCGAGGCGGGTTTGCGTGGCGGTGCGGATATAGTCCGCCACTTGGTCGGGTTCGGGCGCGGTGGTTACGTTCAGCTTCCAAATTTCGCCGTCGCAAACTGCTTCGCGCAAACCGGCTTCGTGTGCCGCCGTCAAAGGCTCGAGACGGACGCGGTCGAAGGACAAAACGGGAACAGATGAAAAATCAGCCATGAGGTTTCCTTTGTATTTGATGGTTTGGGTTTTCAGACGACCTTTTTGTTTGAGTGGCGGCATCTTTGAGGTCGTCTGAAAACTATTGGTTAATGATGTTTGAACACCAGCACGCCCGACTCCGATACAAACCCGTCCAGCGGCAGGTCGTGCGGTTCGCGCGGCAGTGTGTCAACCAGTTGGCAAGCGAAGCCTACGCCTATGGTTTTTGCCTGTAAACGGTATTTCATCGCCGCGAGCGTCGCATCGTAATAGCCGCCAGCCTGCCCTAAGCGGTAGCCTTCGCGGTCCATGCCGACAATCGGGACAAGCAATATCGATAAACCGTGTACGCGGATTTTGCGCCCCGCAAACTGCGGTACATGCAGCTTCGCTCTGCCGCGTTTGCGTTCTTGTTTCGCCCCGTCGGCAGGATAGGACGTGAACCACATCCGCCGCGAACGCGGTTCGATATAAGGTAGATAGAGTTTGGCGCCGCGTTTTTGTGCCGCACGCACAAAGCCGTCCAGCCGCAGCTCGCTGCCCATCGGCCAATACACGCCGATTTTCCGCCCCTTCTTGATATAACGCTTGAGCAGGCGGTTAACCGTTTGCCCCGCCGCCAACCGTCCTTTATGCCCCATCTGCGCGCGGGCGCGGCGCAATTCTCGGCGCAGGGCGTGTTTTTCCTCATTCCTCATTTCAGACGACCTTTTAAGTGTTGTTGTAGAATACGGCGATTATAAACGCTCCGTTAACATCAAAACAGGATTCCGCCATGTGGCATATCGTCCTTATCGGCTACCTCTTCGTCGCCGTCATGTATTCCGCCGCCCAGCCCAGCATCGCGCGCGCTTTGATTTATTTGGTTTTTTGGGCGGTCCTGCCCGTCGCGTTTACCGTTTTCACCGTCACCATCCGCCGCCGCAACCGTCTGATGAAGCAGCAGGAAAAAGAAGCATTCGAACAAAGCCGCGGCGCAGCCGGACAAGAAGGCGGCAAACAGGACGGCAGTGCATAAAATCCCTTTTCAGACGACCCCTTATCCGCTATAATCCGTCAGTTTTCCATTTCGGAAACACACTTTTTTAAAACTTATGCCCACTTTCGCCGAAGGGTGCTTGACAATAGGCGCAGCCTATCAAGTTCTATGCGATTGAATGTGTGCTCTTAACCCTTTCAAGGAAATAAAATGTCTCAAATTACTATGCGTCAGATGATTGAAGCCGGCGTTCACTTCGGCCACCAAACCCGTTTCTGGAACCCGAAAATGGCACAATACATTTTCGGTGCGCGCAATAAAATCCACATCGTAAACTTGGAAAAAACCCTGCCGATGTTCCAAGAAGCGCAAGAAGCCGTACGCCGTCTGGTTGCCAACAAAGGCACTGTGCTGTTTGTCGGCACCAAACGCCAAGCGCGTGAAATCATCCGCGAAGAAGCTACCCGCGCCGGTATGCCTTTCGTCGATCACCGTTGGTTAGGCGGCATGCTGACCAACTACAAAACCGTTAAGCAATCCATCAAACGCCTGGAAGAAAAAACCGCCGCTTTGGAAAACGCTGCCGAAGGCGGTTTCAACAAAAAAGAAATTCTGGAAATGCAACGCGACGTTGAAAAACTGGAACGTTCTTTGGGCGGTATCAAAAACATGAAAGGCCTGCCTGACGCGATTTTCGTTATCGACACCGGCTACCAAAAAGGTACTCTGGTCGAAGCTGAAAAACTGGGCATCCCCGTTATCGCCGTAGTCGATACTAACAACAGCCCTGACGGCGTGAAATACGTTATCCCCGGTAACGACGACTCCGCCAAAGCCATTCGCCTGTACTGCCGCGGCATCGCCGACGCAGTTTTGGAAGGCAAAAACCAAGCGCTGCAAGAAACCGTAGCCGCTGCCCAAGAAGCTGCCGCCGAGTAATCCGGCAAACCGAAGAGGGGCGTTATGCCCCTTTTCTCAAATCCCGTTCTGAACAGCCTTTTCAGACGACCCCATTCCCAAACGCGGATACCCCGCGTTTCCCCAAAATCTAGGAGATTCAAAATGGCAGAAATTACTGCAAAAATGGTTGCCGACCTGCGCGCCGCTACCGGCCTGGGCATGATGGAATGCAAAAAAGCCTTGGTTGAAGCCGAAGGCAACTTCGAAAAAGCCGAAGAAATCCTGCGCATCAAATCCGGCGCGAAAGCCGGCAAACTGGCTGGCCGTACCGCTGCCGAAGGCGTATTGGCTTACGCCATCAACGGCAATGTCGGCGCATTGGTTGAAGTAAACTGCGAAACCGACTTCGTTGCCAAAGACGCAGGCTTCGTAGAATTCGCTAACTTCGTTGCGAAAACCGCTGCCGAGAAAAAACCGGCTACCGTTGAAGAACTGAGCGAACTGGTTGAAGCAGAACGCAAAGCCATCATCGCCAAATTGGGCGAGAACATGTCTGTCCGCCGCTTCCAAGTGATCGACACCGCCAACCAACTGGTTGCCTACATCCACGGCGCATTGGCTACCGAAGGCGTATTGGTTGAGTTCAAAGGCTCTGAAGACGTAGCACGTAAAATCGGTATGCACATCGTTGCCGCCAAACCGCAATGCGTAACCGAAGCCGAAGTAGATGCCGAAACCATCGAAAAAGAACGCCACATCTACACCGAGCAAGCCATCGCTTCCGGCAAACCTGCCGACATCGCCGCTAAAATGGTTGAAGGCCGTATCCGCAAATTCTTGGCCGAAATCACCCTGAACGGCCAAGCATTCGTGATGAACCCTGACCAAACCGTTGCCCAATTCGCTAAAGAAAACGGCACCGAAATCATCAGCTTCGTCCGCTACAAAGTAGGCGACGGCATCGAAAAAGCCGTTGTCGACTACGCAGCCGAAGTTGCCGCTGCTGCTAAAGTGTAAGGCAGAAATGAAAAAGAAAGCACCTGGATTCCAAACGAATCAGGGTGCTTTTTTTTGAGAGTTACACTGTTTAAAATACTGTCGAACAGAAAATATTTCATCATAATCAACACATAATAATTTATCCAAACCCATACACCCACGGAAAACGCGTTACCCTGTCAGCCAAACATCCCGAAAGGTCGTCTGAAAAATCAAACGCCCTTTCCCCGAATTGAAGCAGCGCCCTGCATAACGAGCGCTATCCACCCAAAGAAAGCAAGGTATCCCATGACACAGCAAATCAAATACAAACGCGTATTACTGAAACTCTCCGGCGAATCCCTGATGGGTTCCGACCCTTTCGGCATCAATCACGACACCATCGTCCAAACCGTCGGTGAAATCGCCGAAATCGTCAAAATGGGCGTACAAGTCGGCATCGTTGTCGGCGGCGGCAACATCTTCCGCGGCGTATCCGCCCAAGCAGGCAGTATGGACCGCGCCACAGCCGACTACATGGGCATGATGGCGACCGTCATGAACGCACTCGCTCTCAAAGATGCCTTCGAAACCCTCGGCATCAAAGCGCGCGTGCAATCCGCGCTTTCCATGCAACAAATCGCCGAAACCTACGCCCGCCCCAAAGCCATCCAATACCTTGAAGAAGGCAAAGTCGTCATCTTCGCCGCCGGTACCGGCAACCCGTTCTTCACCACCGACACCGCCGCCGCCCTGCGCGGAGCCGAAATGAACTGCGACGTCATGCTCAAAGCCACCAATGTGGACGGCGTTTATACCGCAGACCCGAAAAAAGACCCGTCCGCCACGCGCTACGAAACCATCACCTTTGACGAAGCATTGAACAAAAACCTCAAAGTCATGGACGCGACTGCCTTCGCCCTCTGCCGCGAACGAAAACTCAACATCGTCGTCTTCGGCATCGCCAAACAAGGCTCGCTCAAACGCGTCATTACCGGCGAAGACGAAGGCACGCTGGTTCACTGCTGATTCCTATCGGGCAATAATTGAAGTGATTTGATCAAGCAACAGGTCGTCTGAAAACCCGAAAATAGGTTTTCAGACGACCTTTTTGATGGTGGGCAACATAAGGAACAGGCAACGAAGCAGGGGGTGTTCATCCGCTATATGTTTGCCTGTTGGAATACCGATTTGCCTAGATTTGCATATTCTGTCGTACAATACGCGCTTTCAGACGACGTCTGGACTTTTGAAGGAATAAAACGGATGAATTTGTTAGGGGCTTTGGCCAAGGTCGGCAGTTTGACGATGGTGTCGCGCATACTTGGATTTTTGCGCGATACGGTAATTGCCCGAGCGTTTGGTGCAGGTATGGCGACCGACGCCTTTTTTGTGGCTTTTAAACTGCCGAACCTGCTGCGCCGCGTATTTGCGGAAGGGGCGTTTGCCCAGGCTTTTGTGCCGATTTTGGCGGAATATAAGGAAACGCGTTCAAAAGAAGCGACGGAGGCGTTTATCCGCCATGTGGCGGGGATGCTGTCGTTTGTCCTGGTTATCGTTACCACGCTGGGTATTCTTGCCGCGCCTTGGGTGATTTGGGCTTCCGCGCCCGGCTTTGCCAAGGATGCGGACAAATTCCAGCTTTCTATCGATTTGCTACGGATTACGTTTCCTTATATCTTATTGATTTCGTTGTCTTCTTTTGTTGGTTCGATACTGAATTCTTATCATAAGTTCAGCATTCCCGCGTTTACGCCGACGTTTTTGAATATTTCTTTTATCGTCTTTTCGCTGTATTTCATACCGTATTTTGATCCGCCCGTTACCGCGCTGGCTTGGGCAGTTTTTGTCGGCGGGATTTTGCAGCTCGGTTTCCAACTGCCTTGGCTGGCGAAACTGGGTTTTTTGAAACTGCCTAAGCTGAATTTTCAAGATAGGGCGGTCAACCGAGTGATGAAACAGATGGCGCCTGCGATTTTGGGCGTGAGCGTGGCGCAGATTTCTTTGGTGATCAACACGATTTTCGCTTCTTATCTGCAATCGGGCAGCGTTTCGTGGATGTATTACGCCGACCGCCTGATGGAGCTGCCCAGTGGTGTTTTGGGTGCGGCGCTCGGTACGATTTTGCTGCCGACTTTGTCCAAGCATGCAGCCAATCAGAATACAGAGCAGTTTTCCGGACTGCTCGACTGGGGTTTGCGCCTGTGTATGCTGCTGACCCTGCCGGCGGCGGTCGGGTTGGCGGTATTGTCGTTCCCGCTGGTGGCGACGCTGTTTATGTACCGCGAATTTACGCTGTTTGACGCGCAGATGACGCAACATGCGCTGATTGCCTATTCTTTCGGTTTAATCGGCTTAATCATGATTAAAGTGTTGGCACCCGGTTTCTATGCGCGGCAAAACATTAAAACGCCCGTCAAAATCGCCATCTTTACACTCGTCTGCACACAGTTGATGAACCTCGCCTTTATCAGTTCTCTGAAACACGTCGGGCTTTCGCTTGCCATCGGCCTAGGCGCGTGTATCAATGCGGGATTGCTGTTTTATCTGTTACGCAAACACGGTATTTACCGACCGGGTAAAGGGTGGGGGAGTTTCCTGGGTAAAATGCTGCTGTCGCTTGTCGTGATGGGCAGCGGGCTGTGGGCGGCGCAGACTTACCTGCCGTTTGAGTGGGTGCATGTCGGCGGTTTGCGCAAAGCAGGGCAGTTGTGCATCTTGATTGCGATAGGCGGCGGTTTGTATTTCGTGTCGCTGGCTGCGCTGGGTTTCCGACCGAGAGATTTCAAACGGGTGGAAGCACATTAGAGGGTGTTGAAATGTTCAAAAGGTCGTCTGAAAACCTATATCCAAGGTTTTCAGACGACCTTTTTCATCACGGCAAACTTACGCAACCGCAGGAGCGACGGCTTCCACATAGTTCAGCGCGATAAACTGCTTTTCGGGATCAAGCTCGGTGATTTTGAGCAGGACTTGCGATTTGGGCAGCGCGTCAAACGGGATGCCGGTGGCGCGCGTTACCAGCGGCAGCCCCTCAATGCGGACGAGGTCTTCCTTGAGGATGGTAGCCGTCAGCTCGTTCGTGCCTTGCTGTTGCAGGTACACGAGGCTCCAGTAGGCTTCCATTTGGCGTTGGAAGTCGGCGTAGGCTGTATAGGCAGTATCGAAGTCGCGCAGCGCGGCGAAAAGCTCGGCATCGCTGTTTTGGTACAGCGTCTCGGCAGTGTCGTCTATCAGGCTGAGGAGTTGTTTTTGGTTGATGTAGTCGGCGGCGCGGCGCAGCGGCGAGGTGAACCAGCCGTAATGCTGTACGCCCATGCCGATGTGCGGCTCGGATTTGGTGCTCATGCGCACTTTTCCGGCGGGTTGCACGCGGAAGAGGCCGGGCAGGTCGTTATCATGGAGCATCTGCGCCCAAGTGCTGTTGGCGAGTATCATCATTTCGCTGACCAGCATGTCGATGGGCGAACCGCGTTCGCGGCGGACAACGGATACTTTGCCTTCTTCATCCAATTCGATGCTGTAATCGTATTGCGGCGCACGGTCGGGTTCGTATTTGCCGCGCGCTTTTTGCAGGGCGACGGCGAATTGATAGAACCAAATCAGGTCTTGATGATGGGCGAACATCATTTCGCCGGCTTCGTCCAAGCCGGTTTCGGCATTGAAATGCGGCTCGATGGTTTGAATACGCAGGTTTTCGGCGATGTTGACGGCTTCGATTTTGCAGGTCGGCTCGCCGACGTCGAACTCGCCGTCCACATCGAAATAAATGCTGACGGCAGGGCGGTACGCGCCCGCATCGAGGCTGAACGCGGCTATCCAGTTTTCGGGCAGCATGGTGATTTTGCCGCCGGGAAAATAGACCGTGCTCAAGCGTTCCATGATGTTTTTTTCCATTTTGTCGCCTGGTTTAATGGCAAGCGACGGCGCGGCGATGTGGATGCCGACGCGTTTCGTGCCGTTGCCCAAGTCGGTCAGGCTTAAAGCGTCGTCCACTTCGGTGGTCGATTCGTCGTCGATGGAAAAGGCGGTAACGTCGGCCTTGGGCAGGTCGGGCATTTCGGGAAGAGGGAGGTCGGGGAAGTCTGTGCCTTTGGGAAAGTATCTGATTTCAAAGCCGTCTTGCAGATATTGCGGGATGGACGTAATGCCGCCCGTTTTTTTCGCCAATTCGTAGGCGGAAATTTTCAGCGCGTCGGCGGCTTTGGTAAAGGCTTTGTAGGTCAGCGACTGTTTGTCGGGCGCGTGCAGGATGGTTTTCAAATCCGCCGCGATTTCAGACGGCATCTCGCCGCGTTTCAAGGCTTCCGCCCAAGCGTCGATTTGCGCGTCTTGTTGTTTTTTGCGTTCGATGGCGGCAAGCGCCTGTTTCAAAGTTTCTTCGGGCGCGGCTTTGAACACGCCTTTGGCTTTTTTGTAGAAATACATCGGCGCGGCGTAAAGCGCAATCAAGGTTGCCGCCAGCTCGGTTTTGGTGGGCGCATGACCGTAATATTCTTCGGCAATCGCCTCGGCGGAAAATTCTTCTTCGCCGCATACTTCCCACAATAAATCGGTGTCGATGTCCGCCGCCTGCGCCTGCGCGTTTTCCAAAAACGCCGCCATATCGCCGTCGAACTCGGCAAAGACATTATTCGCCTTCACTTTGGTGCGCTTGCCGTGCTGGGTATCGACTTGGTAGGTGGCGTCGTTTTTTTGGACGATGGCGGCGACTTTGAATTGGCCGGACTCTTCGTAAAAGATATTCATGTATTGCTGCTGTTAGGTTGAAGTGGGAAACGGACGATTTTAGCAGATTCTTACTGATAAAGACGGACAAAAGGTCGTCTGAAAAGCGAATCTGGTTTATTGGAAGGGTTTGGTTGTGTTTAGGGCTGGCGGTGGGTGTTGCATTTTCTATCCAATTTTATTGGCGTTGATATGGGTAAAGGAATGAAGTTGGGTTGTTATAAAACACAAATAAGAATCGTTATCATAAACTTATTGAATTTATTAAGATTTTTTTGCAGGTTGGCCGACATTTACCTTTTAATGGATTTTGAAATTCGATAAAATAGCAGGATATTAAGATTTGTCTGTCAACCAGTTAGGCATAAACCCATGTTGGCCAGTTACTTTCCCGTCCTCGTATTCATCCTCGTCGGCCTTGCGGCCGGCGTGCTGTTTATCCTGCTCGGCACGATTTTAGGTCCGAAACACCACTACGCCGAAAAAGACGCGGCTTACGAATGTGGTTTCGAAGCCTTTGAAAACGCCAGGATGAAGTTTGACGTGCGTTATTATCTCGTCGCCATCCTGTTCATCCTCTTCGATTTGGAGGTTGCGTTTATGCTGCCGTGGGCGGTGGTGTTCAAAGATTTGGGCGCATACGGCTTCTGGTCTATGCTGGTGTTTATCGTCGTTCTGACGGTAGGCTTTGTTTACGAATGGAAAAAAGGTGCGCTGGAATGGGAATAGAAGGCGTTTTGAAAAAAGGTTTCATCACCACCAGCGCGGATACGGTGCTGAACTATATGCGTACCGGTTCGCTGTGGCCGGTTACTTTCGGCTTGGCCTGCTGCGCCGTGGAAATGATGCACGCGGGTATGGCGCGTTACGACCTTGACCGTTTCGGCATTATTTTCCGTCCGTCTCCCCGTCAGGCAGACCTGATGATTGTGGCGGGTACGCTCACCAATAAAATGGCGCCCGCCCTGCGCCGCGTGTACGACCAGCTCGCCGAGCCGCGCTGGGTATTGTCCATGGGTTCGTGTGCCAACGGCGGTGGCTACTATCATTATTCTTATTCCGTCGTGCGCGGTGCCGACCGTGTCGTGCCGGTAGACGTTTATGTGCCGGGTTGCCCGCCGACTGCGGAGGCCCTGATTTACGGCCTGATGCAGCTCCAACAAAAAATCAAGCGCACTTCCACCATCGCGCGGGACGAGTAAGGGGAGGACGATATGGCAAGCATTCAAAACTTATACGATACCGTCAGCCGCGTTTTGGGCGATCAGGCAAGCAAAGTCATTTCCGCTTTGGGCGAGATTACCGTTGAGTGTCTGCCCGAACACTATATTTCAGTGATGACTACGTTGCGCGACCATGAAGAACTGCATTTCGAGCTTTTGGTTGATTTATGCGGCGTTGATTACAGCACTTACAAAAACGAAGCATGGCAGGGCAAACGCTTCGCCGTTGTCAGCCAGCTTCTTTCCGTTAAAAACAATCAGCGCATCCGCGTGCGCGTCTGGGTTTCAGACGACGATTTCCCCGTGGTCGAATCCGTGGTTCCCGTTTACAACAGCGCGGATTGGTACGAGCGCGAAGCCTTCGATTTGTACGGCATCATGTTCAACAACCATCCCGACCTGCGCCGCATCCTGACCGATTATGGTTTTGTCGGACATCCTTTCCGTAAAGACTTCCCGATTTCCGGCTATGTGGAAATGCGTTACGATGAAGAGCAAAAACGCGTGATTTACCAACCTGTTACCATCGAGCCGCGCGAAATCACGCCGCGTATCGTCCGTGAGGAGAACTACGGTGGCCAATAAATTAAGAAACTACACCATCAACTTCGGTCCGCAACACCCTGCGGCGCACGGCGTATTGCGTATGATCTTGGAGCTGGACGGCGAACAAATCGTCCGTGCCGATCCGCATATCGGCCTCTTGCACCGAGGTACCGAAAAACTGGCGGAAACCAAAACCTATCTGCAAGCCCTGCCTTATATGGACAGGCTGGACTACGTTTCCATGATGGTCAACGAGCAGGCATATTGCTTGGCGGTAGAAAAACTCGCCGGAATTGATGTGCCTATCCGCGCCCAATACATCCGCGTCATGTTCGCCGAAGTAACGCGCATCCTCAATCACCTGATGGGCATCGGTTCGCACGCCTTCGACATCGGCGCGATGACCGCCATCCTCTACGCCTTCCGCGACCGCGAAGAGCTAATGGACTTGTACGAAGCCGTGTCCGGCGCGCGTATGCACGCCGCCTACTTCCGCCCCGGCGGTGTTTACCGCGACCTGCCTGACTTCATGCCCAAATATGAGAGCAGCAAATTCCGCAACGCCAAAGTATTGAAGCAGCTCAACGAATCCCGCGAAGGCACCATGCTCGACTTCATCGACGCCTTCTGCGAACGCTTCCCGAAAAACATCGACACACTCGAAACCCTTCTGACCGACAACCGCATCTGGAAACAGCGTACCGTCGGCATCGGCGTCGTCTCCCCCGAGCGCGCCATGCAAAAAGGCTTTACCGGCGTGATGCTGCGCGGTTCGGGCGTGGAATGGGACGTGCGTAAGAAACAGCCGTATGAAGTGTACGACCAAATGGATTTCGATATTCCCGTCGGCGTTAACGGCGACTGCTACGACCGCTACCTCTGCCGCATGGAAGAAATGCGCCAATCCGTACGCATTATCAAACAATGTGCCGACTGGCTGCGCGTCAATCCCGGCCCGGTCATCACCACAAACCACAAATTCGCCCCGCCCAAACGCACCGAAATGAAAACAGGCATGGAAGACCTGATTCACCATTTCAAACTCTTCACCGAGGGTATGCACGTTCCCGAGGGCGAGACTTACACCGCTGTCGAACATCCGAAAGGCGAGTTCGGCGTTTACATCATTTCAGACGGCGCAAACAAACCCTACCGCCTGAAAATCCGCGCACCCGGCTTCGCCCACCTGCAAGGCATGGACGAAATGGCAAAAGGCCACATGCTCGCCGACGTTGTTGCCATTATCGGTACGCAGGACATCGTATTCGGGGAGGTTGACCGATAATGTTATCCGCAGAATCCTTAAAACAAATCGACATCGAGTTGGCAAAATATCCCGCCGACCAACGCCGTTCCGCCATCATGGGCGCGTTGCGTATCGCCCAAACCGAAAAAGGCTGGCTCGCCCCCGAAACCATCGCCTTTGTTGCCGACTACATCGGCATCACGCCGGCGCAGGCATACGAAGTCGCCACTTTCTACAATATGTACGACCTTGAGCCGGTCGGCAAATACAAACTGACCGTTTGCACCAACCTTCCCTGCGCCCTGCGCGGCGGCATGGATACCGGCGAATACCTGAAGAAAAAACTCGGTATCGGCTACGGCGAAACCACGCCCGACGGCAAATTCACCCTCGTCGAAGGCGAATGCATGGGCGCATGCGGCGACGCTCCGGTTATGCTGGTTAACAACCACAGCATGTGCAGCTTTATGACCGAAGAGGCGATTGAGAAGAAACTGGCGGAGTTGGAGTAGGTCGCGGGTTTACTTGAAAAATAAATTTAATTTTGAATAAATGGAAGAAAGCTATGCAATTAGATAAAGAGAAATTTGATTGCTTGTATCGTTATTTAATTTTAGTGGCACAGAACAAGCGTGTCGTAATGTACCACGAATTAGAAAGTGTATTCCGATTAAGTCATAAATTAGTTGGTTTGTATGCTGGTGCAATTGGTGATTTTTGTTTAGAGCAAAATTTACCTTTGTTAAACTCCCTAATTGTTAGTGCACAGGAATGTCAGCCTTCCGACGGGTTTGCTAACTATTTAGAAAAAAGTGGAATGGATAGTTGGGGAGATTGTCTTGTTAAATGTTGGCAAGAATATCACGTTACTACTACACAAGTACAAAAACGTGGAAATTATCAGGGTATTACAGATTTAATTGATGATTCAAAAGTTTTAAGTTCTATCTTTACTAAATAAAATAAATTCATAGCAAAGTAAGTCGGATCTAGACTCAACAAATATGTTTTCAGGTCGTCTGAAACAGCGGCCGCAACCGATACGAAAACGAACAGGCACACCAAAAATGGCTATTTACCAATCAGGCGTGATTTTTGACCAAGTGGATACCGCCAATCCCGACTGCTGGACATTGGACGAATACGTCAAACGCGGCGGTTACAGCGCGCTGCGTAGAATCCTGTCCGAAAACATCTCGCAAACCGACGTGATTGACGAAGTCAAAACCTCCGGTCTGCGCGGGCGCGGCGGTGCGGGCTTCCCGACCGGCTTGAAATGGAGCTTTATGCCCCGTTCCTTCCCCGGTGAAAAATACGTCGTCTGCAACACCGACGAAGGCGAACCGGGCACGTTCAAAGACCGCGACATCATCATGTTCAACCCCCATGCCCTGATTGAAGGCATGATTATCGCCGGTTACGCGATGGGCGCGAAAGCGGGCTACAACTACATTCACGGCGAAATTTTCGAAGGTTATCAACGTTTTGAAGCTGCACTCACCCAAGCGCGCGCCGCAGGTTTTTTGGGTAAAAATATTTTAGGTTCGGACTTCGAATTCGAACTCTTCGCCCACCACGGCTACGGCGCATACATTTGCGGCGAAGAAACCGCATTGCTCGAATCGCTGGAAGGCAAAAAAGGCCAGCCACGCTTCAAACCGCCGTTCCCTGCCTCGTTCGGCCTGTACGGCAAGCCGACCACCATCAACAATACCGAAACCTTCGCCTCCGTGCCGTTTATCGTCCGCGACGGCGGTCAGACGTTTGCCGACAAAGGCATTCCGAATGCCGGCGGTACCAAACTGTTCTGCATCTCCGGCCACGTCGAACGTCCGGGTAATTATGAAGTGCCGTTAGGCACGCCGTTTGCCGAAATCCTGAAAATGGCGGGCGGTATGCGCGGCGGCAAAAAACTCAAAGCCGTTATCCCCGGCGGATCGTCCGCGCCCGTATTGCCTGCCGACATCATGATGCAGACCAATATGGACTACGACTCGATTTCCAAAGCCGGTTCGATGCTCGGTTCCGGCGCGATTATCGTGATGGATGAAGACGTGTGCATGGTCAAAGCCCTTGAGCGATTAAGCTATTTTTACTACGACGAATCCTGCGGCCAATGCACCCCCTGCCGCGAAGGTACCGGCTGGCTCTACCGCATCGTCCACCGCATCGTAGAAGGCAAAGGCCGCATGGAAGACTTGGATTTGCTGGATTCCGTCGGCAACCAAATGGCAGGCCGCACCATCTGCGCCCTCGCCGACGCCGCCGTCTTCCCTGTCCGCAGCTTTACCAAGCATTTCCGTGATGAGTTTGTGCATTACATTGAACACGGCGGACCGATGAAGCCGAATAAGTGGTGTTGAGGTTTCAGACGACCTGAATATCAGTGGTGTTTGGGATTTCACAACGACTTGATTCCCTCTCCCGCTCGCGGGGGAGGGTTAGGGTGGGGGTGGTACTTGGAATATTTTGAAACAGATTTTTATACGGGCAAGATTCAGACGGCCTCCGTATAGGTCGTCTGAAAAAGGTTGAGGCCAACTCGGCTATGCGGTACAGCACAAGAAATACGGCATTAAAACAGAATGTCCGTAATCTGAAGCAGAATATGACTTTGGCCGAGCAGAAATTGTGGGATCACTTGCGCGGCAAACGGTTGAACGGAATAAAATTCCGACGCCAACAGACAATAGGCGGATATATCGTCGATTTTGTCAGTATGGAGCATCGTTTGATTATTGAATTGGACGGTGGACAACATTCGGAACAGATTGAGTATGACGAGCAGCGGACGGCGTTTTTGAATGCCCAAGGTTATCGGGTGTTGCGGTTTTGGAATAATGAAGTTTTGCAGCAAACCGAAGCAGTACTGGAAAAGATTATCGAAATGTGCGGCGGAAAATAAGACGGCTGCAACGTTGCAAAGCCACCCCCATCCTAGCCTTCCCCCGCCGGACGGGGGAAGGGACAGACGGTAGCAGATTTGAATGTTTCGGGTTGATTCCTGAAATAAAGCAAATATAAAACATGATATTGAAAGACATTGCGGCGGAATCTGCCACTATCATGTTCTGACAGAAACCTATTCCCTCTCCCGTCTGGCGGGAGAGGGGTAGGGAGAGGGTGGTGCGGATTGTACAGAATTTGGATTTTTCAAAATTAAGAAACCCCTCCTAAAAATAAACAAGCAATAAACTTATACTTTAAAGGCCGTCTGAAACCCATTTTTCAGACGACCTCCATAAAAGATTATTTATCAAATACCCGTAACTAGGAACGAACCATGTTACAAATCGAAATCGACGGCAAACAGGTATCTGTGGAGCAGGGCGCGACGGTGATTGAGGCCGCGCACAAGCTCGGTACTTATATTCCGCATTTCTGTTACCACAAAAAGCTCTCCATCGCCGCCAACTGCCGTATGTGTCTGGTGGACGTGGAAAAAGCCCCCAAACCGCTGCCTGCCTGCGCCACGCCGGTAACGGACGGCATGATTGTGCGCACGCATTCGGCAAAAGCCCGCGAGGCGCAGGAAGGCGTGATGGAGTTCCTGCTCATCAACCATCCGCTCGACTGTCCGACCTGCGACCAAGGCGGCGAATGCCAGTTGCAGGATTTGGCAGTGGGCTACGGCAAAACTACCAGCCGCTACACCGAAGAAAAACGTTCCGTCGTCGGCAAAGACATGGGGCCTTTGGTTTCCGCCGAGGAGATGAGCCGCTGCATCCACTGCACCCGCTGCGTACGTTTCACCGAAGAAATCGCCGGCCTGCAGGAAATTGCGATGGCGAATCGCGGTGAACACTCCGAAATCATGCCCTTTATCGGCAAAGCGGTGGAAACCGAGCTGTCGGGCAACGTCATCGATTTGTGTCCCGTCGGCGCGCTGACCAGCAAACCGTTCCGTTTCAACGCGCGTACTTGGGAGCTGAACCGCCGCAAATCCGTTTCCGCCCATGACGCTTTGGGCAGCAACCTGATTGTGCAAACCAAAGACCATACCGTCCGCCGTGTGCTGCCGCTGGAAAACGAAGCGATTAACGAATGCTGGCTGTCCGATCGCGACCGTTTCGCCTACGAAGGCCTGTATCACGAAAGCCGTCTGAAAAACCCGAAAATCAAACAGGGCGGCGAGTGGATGGACGTGGATTGGAAAACTGCGCTGGAATATGTCCGCAGCGCGATTGAATGTATCGCCAAAGACGGCAACCAAAATCAAGTCGGCATTTGGGCGAACCCGATGAATACGGTCGAAGAACTATATCTGGCGAAAAAATTCGCTAACGGCCTGGGCGTTAAAAATTTCGCCACCCGCCTGCGCCAACAGGACAAACGTCTTTCAGACGACCTCCTCAATGGTGCGCAATGGTTGGGACAGAGCATCGAATCGCTGGCGGACAACGAAGCCGTATTGGTGGTCGGTGCGAACCTGCGCAAAGAGCAGCCGCTCTTGACCGCCCGCCTGCGCCGCGCCGCCAAAGAACGCATGGCTTTCAGCGTGTTGGCCAGCAGCAAGGAAGAATTGTTGATGCCGCTTCTGGCTCAGGAAACAGTGCATCCCGACGAGTGGGCAGGCCGTCTGAAAAACCTGTCTGCCGATGCGGAACACGCGATTACCGCGAGCCTGAAAAACGCTGAAAAAGCAGCGGTGATTTTGGGCGCGGAAGTGCAAAACCATCCCGATTACGCTGCGATTTACGCCGCCGCACAAGAGCTGGCGGACGCAACCGGCGCGGTGCTGGGTATTTTGCCGCAGGCTGCCAACAGCGTCGGTGCGGACGTATTGGGCGTGAACTCAGGCGAGAGCGTTGCCGAAATGGCAAACGCGCCGAAACAGGCAGTCTTGCTGCTCAACGTCGAACCGGAAATCGATACGGCGGACGGCACAAAAGCCGTAGCCGCGTTGAAACAGGCGAAAAGCGTG
Organism: uncultured Neisseria sp.; assembly: GCA_963456805.1. Taxonomy (GTDB): domain Bacteria; phylum Pseudomonadota; class Gammaproteobacteria; order Burkholderiales; family Neisseriaceae; genus Neisseria. The sequence goes on from CAUOMQ010000006.1 coordinate 22,807, forward strand.
ATGGCGTTTACGCCGTTTGTCAGCGAAACGCTGCTGGACGTGTGCGACGTATTGCTGCCGATTGCGCCGTTTACCGAAACATCGGGCAGCTTCATCAATATGGAAGGCCGTCTGCAATCCTTCCACGGCGTCGTTCAGGGATTTGGCGATTCGCGTCCGCTGTGGAAAGTGTTGCGCGTATTGGGTAACCTGTTTGACCTGAAAGGTTTTGAATACCACGATACCGCCGCGATTCTGAAAGACGCGCTGGATGCGGAAAATCTGCCGTCCAAACTGAACAACCGCGCCGCTTCGACTCAAAAAGATTTTCAGACGACCTCAAACCGCCTCGTGCGCGTGGGCGGAGTCGGTATTTATCACACCGATGCCATCGTGCGCCGTTCCGAGCCGTTACAAGCGACCAGCCATGCCGCCGTGCCTGCCGCGCGTGTAAATCCGAACACATTGGCACGCTTGGGCCTGCAAGACGGACAAACCGCCATCGCCAAACAAAACGGCGCAGGCGTGTCCGTGATGGTCAAAGCCGATGCCGGACTGCCTGAAAACGTGGTGCATCTGCCGCTGCATACCGAAAATGCCGCGCTGGGTGCGTTGATGGACACTATTGAACTGGCGGGAGCTTGATCATGCAAGAATGGTTCCAAAACCTCTTTGCCGCAACGCTCGGTCTGGGCGATTTGGGTATCACCGTAGGTTTGGTGGTATCCGTCATCGTCAAAATCGTGATTATCCTGATTCCGCTGATTCTGACCGTTGCCTACCTGACATATTTCGAACGTAAAGTCATCGGCTTTATGCAGCTTCGTGTCGGCCCGAACGTGACCGGCCCGTGGGGTCTGATTCAGCCGTTTGCCGATGTGTTCAAACTCTTGTTTAAAGAAGTAACCCGTCCGAAGCTGTCAAACAAAGCCCTGTTCTACATCGGCCCGATTATGTCGCTCGCCCCGTCTTTTGCGGCATGGGCAGTGATTCCGTTCAACGAAGAATGGGTACTGACCAATATCAATATCGGCCTTTTGTACATCCTGATGATTACCTCGCTGTCGGTTTACGGCGTGATCATCGCGGGCTGGGCTTCCAACTCCAAATATTCGTTCTTGGGCGCAATGCGTGCTTCCGCGCAAAGCATCTCCTACGAAATCGCCATGAGCGCCGCGCTGGTGTGCGTCGTGATGGTGTCGGGCAGCATGAACTTCTCCGACATCGTTGCCGCACAAGCCAAGGGTATTGCGGGCGGTTCGGTGTTCTCTTGGAACTGGTTGCCGCTGTTCCCAATCTTCATCGTCTATCTGATTTCCGCCGTTGCCGAAACCAACCGCGCACCATTTGACGTGGCAGAGGGCGAATCCGAAATCGTTGCCGGACACCACGTCGAATATTCCGGCTTCGCGTTCGCGCTGTTCTTCCTTGCCGAATACATTTTTATGATTCTGATTGCCGCGCTGACATCACTGATGTTCCTCGGCGGTTGGCTGTCCCCCTTCCCGCAAAGTTGGGGCATTATCGGCACGCCTTCCGCATTCTGGATGTTCGTGAAAATGGCGGCGGTGCTGTACTGGTATCTGTGGATACGCGCCACCTTCCCGCGCTACCGCTACGACCAAATCATGCGCTTGGGCTGGAAAGTGCTGATTCCCATCGGCTTCGCCTATATCGTGATTTTGGGTCTGTGGATGATTTCGCCGCTGAATTTGTGGAAATAAGTTTCAGACGACGTATCAAGGCCGTCTGAAAACGCAGTTTTGAATATTTAACGGAATCCCTGTTTTGAGGGAACAGAATATGGCTAATTTAGTAAAAACTTTCTTGCTCGGCGAACTGGTCAAAGGCATGGGCGTAACGCTCAAAAACTTTTTCGCCCGCAAAGACACGATTTATTTCCCCGAAGAGAAAACGCCGCAATCCGTGCGTTTCCGCGGCCTGCACGCGCAGCGGCGGTATCCGAACGGCGAGGAACGCTGCATCGCGTGTAAATTGTGCGAGGCGGTGTGTCCGGCAATGGCGATCAACATCGAATCGGAAGAACGCGAAGACGGTACGCGCCGCACCAAGCGTTACGACATCGACCTGACCAAGTGCATCTTCTGCGGTTTCTGCGAAGAGGCCTGCCCGACCGATGCGATTGTGGAAACGCATATTTTTGAATACCACGGCGAGAAAAAAGGCGACTTGCACATGACCAAGCCGATCCTCTTGGCAATCGGCGACAAATACGAAGCCGAAATTGCCAAGCGCAAAGCCGCTGACGCGCCGTACCGCTAAGGAGCAGACGAATGACTTTTTCCGCGATTCTGTTCTATATCCTTGCCGCCATCGTCCTATATGGTGCGCTGCGTACCGTTACCGCGAAAAACCCTGTCCATGCTGCTTTGCATCTGGTGCTGACCTTCTGCGTGAGCGCGATGATTTGGATGCTGATGCAGGCAGAGTTTTTGGGCGTTACGCTGGTGGTCGTGTATGTCGGCGCAGTGATGGTGCTGTTCCTGTTCGTCGTGATGATGCTGAATATCGACATCGAGGAAATGCGCGCCGGTTTCTGGCGGCACGCGCCTGTTGCCGGCGTTGTCGGCACGTTGTTGGCGGTTGCCCTGATCCTGATTTTGGTCAACCCGAAAACCGACCTTGCCGCATTTGGTTTGATGAAAGACATTCCTGCGGATTACAACAACATCCGCGATTTGGGCAGCCGTATTTATACCGATTATCTGCTGCCGTTCGAACTGGCGGCGGTATTGCTGCTGTTGGGTATGGTAGCGGCGATTGCGCTGGTTCACCGCAAAACCACCAATCCGAAACGCATGGATCCTGCCGACCAAGTTAAAGTGCGCGCCGACCAAGGCCGTATGCGCTTGGTGAAAATGGAAGCCGTGAAACCGCAAACCGAATCTGCGGAAGAAAACGAAGTTTCAGACGACCTCAAGCCGAAAGAGGAGGGCAAAGCATGATTACCTTGACGCATTATCTGGTATTGGGCGCGCTCCTGTTCGGTATCAGCGCGATGGGCATCTTTATGAATCGTAAAAATGTGCTGGTCTTGCTGATGTCGATCGAGCTGATGCTCTTGGCGGTAAACTTCAACTTTATCGCCTTCTCGCAGCATCTGGGCGATACCGCCGGACAGATTTTTGTATTTTTCGTACTGACCGTCGCCGCTGCCGAATCCGCGATTGGTTTGGCGATTATGGTGCTGGTGTACCGTAACCGACAAACGATTAATGTTGCCGATTTGGACGAGTTGAAAGGGTAATAAAGGAGGTTGGGTTGAGGCCTGACAAGATACCGATGCCGTCTGAAAACCCGATGGGAAAAACGATGAAGTCCATAGACGAACAAAGCCTGCACAATGCCTGCCGCCTGTTTGAAAGCGGCGACATCGACCGTATCGAAGTCGGTACCACCGCGGGCCTGCAACAGATTCACCGTTACCTGTTCGGCGGCTTATATGATTTTGCGGGTCAAATCAGGGAAGACAACATTTCCAAAGGCGGTTTCCGTTTTGCCAACGCCATGTATTTAAAAGAGGCTTTGGTTAAAATCGAGCAGATGCCCGAGCGGACTTTTGAAGAAATCATCGCCAAATATGTTGAAATGAACATTGCTCATCCGTTTTTGGAGGGTAATGGCAGAAGTACCCGCATCTGGCTGGACTTGGTGCTGAAGAAAAACCTGAAAAAAGTCGTAAACTGGCAAAATGTAAGCAAAACCCTGTATTTGCAGGCGATGGAACGCAGCCCCGTCAACGATTTAGAACTGCGCTTTCTGTTAAAGAACAACCTGACCGACGATGTGGACAACCGTGAAATCATCTTTAAAGGTATTGAGCAGTCATATTATTACGAAGGGTATGAGAAAGGCTGAAGGCCGTCTAAGTTGAATTTAATTTAAAGAGAAAAAATGACAATCTTATTCTGCAAAATCGGTTGGATGGAAAATTATTGTGGACAAACTGCAAATGATCAGATTCAAGGCGGTGGTTCATATGTAAAAGAACACGGTATCGGACATGAAGTATGTAATTTTGCGCCGAATCCTGATGACGGTTGCTTGTATGGTTATGTTCAACCAATAGCAGAAACAATTAAGTTGAAACGGTTAGATAAAAACAATAATGGTATTTTAGTATCAGGTGTAACAGTTGTATGGGTGGCTACACATCATACAGAAAAGGGTAGTTTGGGAGCAAAAATTGTGGGCTGGTATCGTAATGCAACGGTATTTACTACTTTCCAGCCATTTAGCACTGTTCCAGCTTTACAAAAAGAAAACGGTATTAGCCGCTATATTATTAAAGCACCAGCAAACCAAGCTGTTTTGTTGCCGGTAGATGCGCGGGTAATTACTATACCAAGAGCGCAAGATATTGAAGGTTTTTTCGGACAAAGTAATGTTTGGTATGGTGACGCTAAAAACGAAGATGTGCAGAAATTTGTACATAAAATCACCAATTACATTGAAAAATATGAAAAAGAACCTGTTTTGGAAGGTTTAAAAAATAAACAAGTGTATGCAAAAGACCAAGAAAGGAAAGCTCAAGTAGAGCAGACTGCAATAAGAACCAGTATTCGCTATTTTGAACAGTTGGGTTACACAGTTCGTAGTGTGGAAAAAGATAATTGTGGCTGGGATTTGGAAGCTGACGCAGGGAAAACATCATTACGAATTGAAGTAAAAGGGTTATCTGGCGATGTATTTAATATTGGTTTAACGCCAAACGAATATAAAGCTTTTGCGAAGCAAGCAGATGATTATCGTTTGTCAGTTGTAACCAATGTATTAGAAGAACCAAAATTATTTATCTGTCGATTTAGTCAAGAACAGAATTACTGGATAGCTGAAACAGAAGGCCAATCACCTAAAAAACTGAATATTGAATTAATTAGTAGTGCAAGTATTTCTTGTTAATTTCAGGTAATCTGAAAAACTGGAATTTCAAACTCTTCAAAATAAGGTTCATCCAAAATGAACGACATGACTTTATATCTCATCATTGCCCTCGTGCCTTTGGCAGGCTCGCTGATTGCGGGTTTGTTCGGCAATAAAATCGGACGTGCCGGCGCGCATACGGTTACGATACTCGGCGTGGCGGTGTCCGCCGTGCTGTCGGCTTATGTGCTGTGGGGCTTTATCGACGGCAGCCGCGCCAAGTTTGACGAGAATGTCTATACTTGGCTGACGATGGGTGGTTTGGATTTTTCCGTCGGCTTCTTGGTCGATACGATGACGGCGATGATGATGGTCGTGGTAACGGGCGTGTCGTTGATGGTGCATATCTACACCATCGGCTATATGCACGATGAAAAAGTCGGCTACCAACGCTTCTTCAGCTATATTTCTTTGTTTACATTCAGCATGTTGATGCTGATTATGAGCAACAACTTCATCCAGCTCTTCTTCGGTTGGGAAGCGGTGGGCTTGGTATCGTATCTCTTGATCGGTTTCTATTTCAAACGTCCGAGCGCGATTTTTGCCAACCTGAAAGCCTTTTTGATCAACCGCGTCGGCGACTTTGGCTTTTTGCTCGGTATCGGCTTGGTACTTGCCTATTTCGGCGGCAGCCTGCGCTATCAGGACGTATTCGCCTATCTGCCCAACGTACAAAATGCCACCATCCAGCTTTTCCCCGGTGTGGAATGGTCTTTGATTACCGTAACTTGTCTGCTCTTGTTTGTGGGCGCGATGGGTAAATCGGCGCAGTTTCCGCTGCATGTTTGGCTGCCCGATTCGATGGAGGGTCCGACGCCGATTTCCGCATTGATTCACGCCGCGACGATGGTTACGGCGGGTCTGTTCATGGTTTCGCGCATGTCGCCGATTTACGAAATGAGCAGCACCGCGCTGTCGGTGATTATGGTGATCGGCGCGATTACCGCCCTGTTTATGGGCTTCTTGGGCGTGATTCAAAACGACATCAAGCGCGTGGTCGCGTATTCCACCCTGTCGCAACTGGGCTACATGACCGTGGCTCTGGGCGCGTCCGCCTATTCTGTGGCGATGTTCCACGTCATGACCCATGCCTTCTTTAAAGCCTTGCTGTTCTTGGCGGCGGGTAGCGCCATTATCGGTATGCACCACGACCAAGACATGCGCCATATGGGCAATCTGAAAAAATACATGCCGATTACTTGGCTGACCATGCTGATCGGTAACTTGTCGCTGATCGGTACGCCGTTCTTCTCCGGCTTCTATTCCAAAGATTCGATTATCGAAGCAGCGAAATACAGCACCCTGCCGGGCAGCGGCTTTGCCTATTTTGCCGTCCTCGCCAGCGTGTTCGTTACCGCGTTTTACGCGTTCCGCCAATACTTCATGGTGTTCCATGGTGAAGAGAAATGGCGCAGCCTGCCTGAGCATCATGACGATCATCATGGTGAAGAGCATCACGGCTTGGGCAAAAACGACAATCCACACGAAAGCCCGCTGGTCGTTACCCTGCCGCTGATTCTGCTTGCGATTCCGTCCGTCATCATCGGCTACATCGCCATCGAACCCATGCTCTACGGCGATTTCTTCAAAGACGTGATTTTCGTCAACGCCGACGCGCATCCGACCATGCACATCATGAAGGAAGAGTTCCACGGCGCATTGGCGATGGTGTCGCACAGCCTGCATTCGTCCGTCCTCTACCTCGCAATCGCAGGCGTATTGAGCGCATGGCTTTTGTACGTCAAACTGCCGCACCTGCCCGCCAAAATCGCGCAGGCGTTCCGTCCGATTTACGTTTTGTTTGAAAACAAATACTACCTCGACGCCCTGTATTTCAACGTCTTCGCCAAAGGCACGCGCGCATTGGGCAACTTCTTTTGGAAAGTCGGCGATACCGCCATTATCGATAACGGCATCGTCAACGGCTCTGCCAAACTGGTCGGCGCGATTGCCGCTCAGGTACGCAAAGCCCAAACCGGCTTTATCTACACCTACGCCGCCGCTATGGTATTCGGCGTATTGGTTCTGCTCGGCATGACCTTCTGGGGCTTGTTCAGATAAAGACGGATTTTCAGACGACCTGTCCGTAGCCGGTGTAGAGGTCGTCTGAAAAAGAACCATTCAAGTTGTAGGTCGGATACTTGTATCCGACATGAAAAAGAAAAATAGTACGGCATATCGGGATTGCTCAGGTAAAAATGAGATTTTCAGACGACGTTTAGGTCGTCTGAAAAAGGAAATACGAGAAACAATGGTTGAAGACAAATTACCGCAAACCCTAGACAAAGTCCGCGAAGCCATCGACAGTTTGGACAAGGAATTAATAGAATTACTTGCTTGCCGGCAGAAGCTGGTACGGCAGGCAGGCCGTCTGAAACCTAAAAACGATATGCAGGCGGTTTCCGCGCCCGAACGGGTGGCGCAAGTGATTGCCTCGCGCCGCGCCTATGCCGAAAAGGTCGGTTTGTCGCCCGAAGTAGCCGAAGCAGTTTGGCGCAGTATGATTGACGCCTTCATTAAACTGGAGATGGAAACCAACCGTGCCGACGGGGTGTAGCCAACATTTCGGTCATAATTGATTTACTTGGATAGATACTGAGTTTGCCGACTGCCGTCATTCCCGCGCAGGCGGGAATCCAGACCTATCGGCGTATAAACCTGTCAAGGAAAAAGGCTTCCTAAAATCTACGTTCTGGATTCCCGCCTGCGCGGGAATGACGGGATTTAATAAACAGTTGTATCGACAGGTTTATCTAGATACAGAATCAAAGAGACGCGAAAATGCCCGACACGCACACCATCCGCTCCGCCGAATTTACCGCTTCCCGCGCATGGGGTGCACTCGACATCGCCAATATGAACGGCACCACCGTGCGTTTGCACTGGACGGACCAGCCCTACAAATGGCACGTCAACGACGGCGAAGAAGTGTTTGCCGTAATGGACGGCGAAGTCGATATGCACTACCGAGAAAACGGCGAAGAACGCATCATTCGGTTGAAAAGCGGCGACATCTTTTACGCAGGAATCGGCACGGAACACGTCGCCCATCCGTGCGGCGAAGCGCGAATTTTGGTGATCGAGAAAGAAGACAGTGTTTGAGGTCGTCTGAAAAAGAAAACCATTCAAGTTGTAGGTCGGATACTTGTATCCGACATGAAAAAGAAAATAGTATAGCGTGTCGGATTCGAGAATCCGACCTACGGCTGGAAGATTCGGCAGAATTAGCTTGAGACAAATAGCAGAAGCCTGAACAACCTTTTTCAGACGGCCTCTTAAAACGTCGTCTGAAAAACCAACCCACACAACTATATTTTTATTTTAACCACAGGTTAACCACTATGTTTTCCAACTACCTACTCAGCTTGGCAATATGGATACCCATCGCTGCGGGCGTGCTGGTTTTGGCGACGGGGCCGGACAGCCGTGCGCCGCTTGCCCGCGTGCTCGCTTTAATCGGTGCGCTTGCCGGTTTCTTGGTAACGCTGCCTTTGTTTACGGGTTTCGACCGTTTGAGCGGCGGCTATCAGTTTACCGAGTTCCACGAGTGGATTCCGCTTTTGCGAATCAACTACTCGCTGGGGGTGGACGGTATTTCGGTGCTGTTTGTCATTCTGAACGCGTTTATCACGCTGATGGTGGTGCTGGCGGGTTGGGAAGTGATTCAGAAGCGTCCGGCGCAGTATATGGCGGCGTTTTTAATCATGTCGGGTCTGATTAACGGCGCGTTTTCAGCGCGGGATGCCCTGCTGTTTTATGTGTTCTTCGAGGGTATGCTGATTCCGCTGTACCTGATTATCGGCGTGTGGGGCGGTCCGCGCCGCGTGTATGCGTCGGTGAAGCTGTTTCTCTATACGCTGATGGGTTCGTTGCTGATGCTGGTGGCGATTGTGTATCTGTCTTACCAAGTCGGCGGCTTTGCGATTGAGGATTTCCAAAACATCAAACAGATTCCGCTGGGCGTGCAACAGCTTTTGTTTGTGGCGTTTTTCCTGTCGTTTGCGGTGAAAGTGCCGATGTTCCCCGTGCACACTTGGCTGCCGGATGCCCACGTTGAGGCGCCGACCGGCGGTTCGATGGTGTTGGCGGCGATCACGCTGAAATTGGGCGCATACGGCTTTTTGCGCTTCATCCTGCCGATTCTGCCCGATGCGTCGCGCTATTTCGCGCCGGTCATCATCGTGTTGAGCCTGATTGCGGTGGTGTATATCGGCATGGTTGCGCTGGTGCAGACCGATATGAAAAAACTGGTGGCATATTCGTCCATCAGCCATATGGGTTTCGTTACCTTGGGGATGTTCTTGTTCATTAACGGACAGTTGAACGACTGGGCGTTGAAAGGCGCGGTCATTCAGATGATTTCACACGGTTTCGTGTCGGCGGCGATGTTTATGTGTATCGGTGTGATGTACGACCGCCTGCACACGCGCAATATCGCCGATTACGGCGGCGTGGTGAACGTGATGCCCAAGTTTGCGGCGTTTATGATGCTGTTTGCGATGGCGAACGCGGGTCTGCCGGCGACTTCGGGCTTCGTGGGCGAGTTTATGGTGATTATGGGCGCGGTCAAAGTGAATTTCTGGGTGGGCGCGCTGGCGGCGCTGACGCTGATTTACGGTGCGTCTTACACGCTGTGGATGTATAAGCGTGTGATTTTCGGCGCGGTCGGCAATCCGCACGTTGCCGATATGAAAGACATCAACTGCCGCGAATTTGCGATTCTGGCGATTTTGGCGGTTGCGGTATTGGGTATGGGCCTGTATCCGCAGGCGTTTATCGAAGTGGTGCATCAGGCGGCAAACGATTTGATTGCCCATGTGGCGCAAAGCAAGATTTGAGGTGTGCGAATGAACTTGATTGATTTGAACTTAATGCCTGCCATGCCCGAAATCGTGCTGTTTACGCTGCTGATTGCCGTATTGCTGGCAGATTTGTGGATTAGCGATAAAAACCGCTATCTGACCCATTTGATGAGCTTGGGAACCGTCATTATCGTGGCGGTTACGCAGCTGGCAGTGTGGGAGCAGGGCAGTACGCTGGCGTTTCACGGGATGTATATCGCCGACGGTATGTCGCGCCTGTCCAAGCTGGTGCTGTACGGGTTGACCTTCGGGCTGTTTATTTACAGCAAACCGTACAATCAGGCGCGCGGTATTTTTAAAGGCGAGTTTTACACTTTGTCGCTGTTCGCCCTGTTAGGCATGAGCGTGATGGTGAGTGCGGCGCATTTCCTGACCGCCTACATCGGTTTGGAACTTTTGTCGCTGTCGCTTTACGCCATGATTGCGCTACGCCGCGATTCCGGCCGCTCCGCCGAAGCCGCGCTCAAATATTTCGTCTTGGGCGCGCTGGCTTCCGGCCTGCTGCTCTACGGCATTTCGATGGTCTACGGCGCGACGCATTCGCTCGACTTTGCCACTGTTTTGGCGTCGTCGTACAGCGAGATTGCCAACGAATGGCTGTTGAAACTGGGGCTGGTGTTTATCGTCGTGGCGATAGCGTTCAAACTGGGCGCGGTGCCGTTTCATATGTGGGTACCTGACGTGTATCATGGCGCGCCGACATCCGTTGCCGCCTTTGTCGGTACGGCGCCGAAAATTGCCGCTGTGATGTTTGCTTTCCGTATTCTACTGACCGGTTTTGGCGAAGTGCATCAATACTGGGCGCCTATGTTTGCCGTCCTTGCCGTTGCGTCGCTTGTGGTTGGTAATCTTGCCGCGATTATGCAGACCAATATCAAGCGGATGCTTGCCTATTCGACTGTGTCGCACATGGGCTTTATCCTGCTGGCGTTTATGGCAGGCTCAATCGGCTCTACTGCGGGTCTGTATTACGCCATTACTTACGCTTTGATGGCGGCTGCGGGCTTCGGCATATTGATGGTATTGTCCAACGACAATATCGAGTGTGAAGAAATCAAAGATTTGGCAGGCTTGAACCAACGTCATGCTTGGTTTGCCTTACTGATGCTGCTGGTCATGTTCTCTATGGCAGGTATTCCGCCGCTGATGGGCTTCTACGCCAAATTCGGCGTCATCATGGTGTTGCTGAAATTCCATTACGTTTGGTTGTCGGTCTTCGCGGTCGTTATGTCCTTAATCGGCGCGTTCTACTACCTGCGCGTGGTTAAAGTCATGTATTTCGACGAACCCACCCATGACCAACCCATCGGCAGCAACTATGCCGCCAAATTCTTCCTGAGCGTCAATGCGTTCTTGCTGGTTTTGTGGGGCGTTATGCCGCAAACGATGATTGACTGGTGCGCAAAGGCTTTGGAAAACACTTTGTAAGGCGATAAACCGAAACGGCAGCCGTGTCAGAGGCTGCCGTTTTTGTTAAGATACGCAGCCCAAGATTGTTTTTTCAGACGACCCTTTGAATCAAAGAGGTCGTCTGAAAACAGAAAGACACATACATCATGACCGCATCCATGTACATCCTTTTGGTATTGGCACTCATCTTCGCCAATGCCCCCTTCGTTACCACCAAATTTTTCGGTGTATTCCAGCTCAAGCGCAAACATATCGGGCATCACCTCGTCGAATTGGCGGCAGGCTTCATCCTGACCGCCGTCCTCGCCTACATCCTCGAATCCCGCGCCGGAGCAGTACACCAACAAGACTGGGAGTTTTACGCTACCGTAATCTGCCTCTACCTGATATTCGCCTTCCCTTGTTTCGTATGGCGTTATTTCTGGCACGCGCGCAACCACGAATAAGTGTTTCAGACGACCTCAGCGTTATAGTGGATTAACTTTAAATCAGGACAAAGCGACGAAGCCGCAGACAGTACAGATAGTACGGAACCGATTCACTTGGTGCTTCAGCACCTTAGAGAATCGTTCTCTTTGAGCTAAGGCGAGGCAACGCCGTACTGGTTTAAAGTTAATCCACTATATTTTTACCCTAAGCCTTTGTTGTCTTATCTGAATTTTGGTCAATATGCGGTTGATCGTGTTTGTTTTAAAAAAGTTTTTTTGAATCCAGCAACAAGGTGACAGGACCGTCATTGCAGAGTGAAACCTGCATATGGGTTTGGAAGCGGCCGGTTTCTACCGTTAGACCGTGGGCGCGCAATAATTCGGCGGTGCGTTGATACAGGGATTCTGCCTGTCGGGCAGGAGCGGCTGCGGAAAAGGAGGGGCGGCGGCCGCTGCGCGCATCGGCATAGAGGGTGAACTGTGAAACGAGCAAGACTGAGCCGCCCGTGTCTTTAAGCGACAGATTCAATTTTCCGGCTTCATCTTCAAAAATGCGCAGATTGGCTATTTTGTCGGCGATATAGGAGGCATCGGTCTCGTTGTCATCGTGTGTAATGCCTAAAAGAATCAAAAAGCCGTGACTGATTTTGCCGCTGGTTTCGCGGTGTCCTTCGCTCAGGACGTCAACTTGGGCATGGCTTACTTTTTGAATAACGGCGCGCATGAGGTTTCCTCGGATAGGGATAGTGCAGCAAGGTGGATGATTTCGCTGACTGATGTTGATTTGTCTGGGGGAGGTCGTCTGAAAACGATTGGCTCTAGTCTAACAGAGTATTTCTGTTGGTCTAGAGCCATTTGTTTTATGGTGGATTAACTTTAAACCAGTACGGCGTTGCCTCGCCTTAGCTCAAAGAGAACG